>JAQVOX010000115.1 GCA_028702435.1 Desulfotomaculaceae bacterium
ACCAGGACTACCATAAGAAAGCTCCTGGCCACTATGCCCTTTACCGGGCGGGCTCGGGGCGTGACGCATTTATCGAAAAGCACTGGGGGAAGCGAAAAGAAGTCTATAAAGAGGGGCTGAAGGAGAGGTTAACCGGTCTACAGTACGAAGTGACGCAAAACAGCGCCACCGAGCCGCCTTTCCGCAACGAGTACTGGGACAACAAGCGCGATGGCCTGTACGTCGACCTTATTTCCGGCGAGCCGCTTTTCAGCTCTAGAGATAAGTTTGATTCGGGGTGCGGCTGGCCAAGCTTTACCCGGCCGCTTCAGCCGGAGCAGATCGCGGAAAAGAAAGACTCAAGCCACGGCATGGTCCGCACGGAGGTGCGCAGCAAAAAGGCGGACTCGCACCTGGGCCATGTCTTTAACGACGGCCCCGGCCCGGCCGGCCTGCGCTACTGCATTAACTCCGCTTCGCTGCGGTTTATCCCCAAGGAGGATTTAGAAAAGGAAGGGTATGGCCAATACCGCAGCTTATTTGAGTAGAGAAAGTTGGTTTAAATTGAAAAAATTGATAATATGGGCGATTGCAGTGCTGCTAGCGCTTATTTTGTCAGCCTGCACCGCAAATACAACAAGTGTTACCGTACCCGCAGGGGAACCGGTGAGTAGTACGCCGCAACCGGCTGTCTCGGTCAATAACGTGCCACCGCCATCTACATCGTCGGAGGAGCAACTACAACCGGCTGCTGACGTGGATTTGGAAACGAGCTATGAGATAAAAAAGGAAATATTTATTCAGGATGAGGTCAGGATGGAGTATCCGGTCATCATCAATCTTAAGGATGATGCTAAGGAAAAGGAAATCAACGAGCTTATAAAAAATGAAGCACTCGAAACATACATGAAGACAATCAAGGAATTGGAACCTGGACAGGAGTATACAGCAGAAGGGAGCTATGAAATCAAGCTGAAAAGCAATAAATTTTTGAGTATAGCATATTCTAGCTATAATAATTTAAATCCTTCAATACATCCCTATTATTTGTTTTATACCACAAATATTGATATGGAAACAGGGAAAAAACTAGAGCTTACCGACTTTGTTCCCGAAATTGACAGAGCCTTCATTAAAGCTTTGAAGCAAGCTGAATATGTTGGTAAGATTGACAAGGGGCATGCACAGGATATTAAGAACAATGCCTTTGACATATATGCAAGAGATGAGGACTTAATTGATGCGCTTTCTCAAGGGGCTGCTAACAGTATCTTTTTCTATGTGACTGACAAAACTCTTGGTATCAGCATGTCGGTAGCCCATGTGGCTGGAGACCATGCTGAGTTTGAAATTCCTCTAAGCAAATTAAAGTAGTAACCAGGGGGACGTTTCTCCTGGTTACTCTTGGAAGACAGCTCGGATTCAAGCACTTGCAATAACTTAGCCGATCCCTTCAAGGTCTCGGCTTTTGTGCTTCCTTATGCTCCTGTCCACAGGCTAAAATTTTTGTAAATAATTCGGCAAAAAAAGAGGAACACCGGGCTTGATCGGGAATTGATAAAAAGGTCAATCAATACTACATAGGGGTGCTCAAGTTTCAATATAAGCATCATGAATTTTAAAAGCAAGATATAATGGGGGATATAAGATGAGGAGAATTTATTTTGACCATAGTGCTACTACCCCTGTCCACCCTTTGGTGGCCAGGGAAATGGATCATTTTCTCACAGGTGACAATTTCGGCAATCCCTCCAGTATGCATTATTTTGGTCGAATTGCCCTCAATGCACTGGATGAAGCGCGAGAAAAGGTGGCCAGGGCGATCGGGGCCTCAACAGGAGAAATTATTTTTACCTCTAGTGGCACAGAGTCTGACAATATGGCTATTCATGGCGCCGCTTACACGAACAGAAGGAGGGGAAACCACATTATAACCAGCGCCGTAGAACACCATGCGGTGTTGCATACAGTACGTGCCCTGGAAAGTCATGGTTTTGATGTTACTATCCTTCCGGTGGACCGGTATGGCATGGTGGATATTAACGATGTGGAAGCAGCTATTACAGATAAAACAATTTTAATCAGTGTCATGCATGCTAATAATGAAGTAGGCACGATCATGCCTATTGCTGAAATAGGCCGGCTGGCGCAGGAGCGCCGAATAACCTTCCATGTTGATGCCGTCCAAAGCTTTGGTAAGATTCCGGTGAACGTTGACGATTTGGGTGTAAATCTCCTCAGTCTTGCCGGCCATAAATTTTATGGCCCCAAAGGTGTTGGT
The DNA here is from genome assembly GCA_028702435.1 of Desulfotomaculaceae bacterium. Taxonomy (GTDB): domain Bacteria; phylum Bacillota; class Desulfotomaculia; order Desulfotomaculales; family Pelotomaculaceae; genus MVQL01. Next base: position 2,261 of record JAQVOX010000115.1, read on the forward strand.
ATGCTTTATGTTCGCAAAGGCACACCCTGGAAGCAAACAATGCTGTATGGAGGTGCGCAGGAACACATGCGCAGGGCCGGTACCGAGAATATCCCTGCTATTGTCGGGTTTGGTAAGGCAGTTGAGCTGGCTGTTGAAAAAATAGATGAGGAAAGCAAGCGGTTAATCACTTTACGTGACAGGATGATCAAAGAAGTACTGGACCGTTTTCCGCATGTGGAATTAACCGGTCACCCAAACTTACGCTTACCCAATCATGTCAGTTTTGTTTTCAGATATATTGAAGGTGAGTCGATGCTGTTGAGCCTGGATATGAGGGGTATCGCGGTGTCCAGCGGTTCAGCCTGCACTTCCGGTTCTCTGGAACCTTCGCACGTGTTGCTTTCGATGGGCTACCCGCACGAGGTCGCCCATGGCTCTCTGCGCTTAACCCTCGGCAAAGATAATACGGAAGAAGATGTGGAATACTTCCTGGACGTGATGGAGCCGATAGTAACCAGGTTGCGGGCCATGTCGCCTCTAATGCGTAATAGCGATGCAAATATTCCTGCTGAATAATTTAAAGGGGATAGCCAATTATGTATAGTGAAAAGGTTATGGACCATTTTAACAATCCCAGAAATGTAGGAGAAATACAGGACTGTAGTGGTGTGGGTGAAGTAGGTAACCCCGTCTGTGGCGACATTATGAAGATATTTATTCAGGTTGAAGACAACATCATTAAAGATATTAAGTTTAAGACCTTTGGCTGCGGAGCTGCGATTGCGACCAGCAGCATGGTGACGGAAATGGCGAAAGGGAAAACAATTGAGGAAGCTCTAAAAATAACAAAACAATCCGTTGCAGATAAGCTGGACGGGTTGCCACCACAAAAGATGCATTGTTCCAACCTGGCGGCGGATGCCTTGCACAAGGCTATTGAAGACTATCAAAACAGCCAGGAAAAAAAATAAACAGCCGAAAGGCCATTGACCCACTACAAGCATCCCATCCCGCTCATCAGGGTAACCCTAGCCGATGGGCCGAAATACTGTTTAACCGACGCCGCTTGAGTGGCTTTTAGAAAACGTGTTTTGCAGCAATCAATATTATTTAGGTTTTCCATCTCGCTTAAACCGGACTAAAATAGTTGTACCATTAAAACTGGTTTTTATATCTATTGCTGCATTATGCCTGGCCGCGATGCTATAGCACACAGATAGGCCCAAACCCGTACCGTTTTCTTTAGTTGTGAAAAAGGGAGTACCGATCTTTTCAAGCAGTTCAGGCTCAATACCTGTACCTTGATCCTGCACCGATAAAACAACATTTCCATCATCTATAAATGTTCTTATAGTTATTTTGCCACCAGGCGACATGGCTTCAAGCCCGTTTCGAACGAGGTTTAAAATAAGCTGGCGCATTTCTTTCTCATCCACGAGTAAATATGGAAGCTCTGCCGGCTCCATTTCCACATACTTATCAGCGTTCATCGCATCCGCCTGAATTAATGGAAAAATAGTTTCAACAACACTGTTAAGGTTTTGGTATTTTAAATCTACGGCCTTGTTCTTAGCCATTGACAGGTACTCAGTAATTATTGAGTTTACACGGTCCAATTCATCGATCATAATAGTAAGGTACTCCTTGTGATTGACAAACTCCTCCTTTCCTTCAAGTATTTGCAAGAACCCACGCACAGTGGTCATCGGATTTCTTATTTCGTGGCCAATACCGGCAGCCATTTCCCCCACCAGGTTCAGCCGGTCAAGACGAGCAATTTCTTTTTGCATTTGTCTCCGCTCAGTAATGTCATTTATTACACCTAGTAAACATTGCTCACTATTGATTTCAATAATATCTGCCGAGATTAGCCCAATCCTCTCTTCGCCCAATTTTGTACGTAATTTTGCTTCGAAATTATGAACAATTCCCTGCTTTAGAAGCTCTTGTACTATTTTAGCCCGCTCCGAGTGATCTGCATAAATATTCAACTCTTTGACTGTACGGCCGATAACCTCGTGACATGAATATCCGAGGACACGAAGAAAACTCTTATTTACGTCAATTAGTAGTCCGTCTGCGATCGAACTGATCGTCATTGGGTTGGGGCTGGCGTTAAAGGCTTTGGAGAACCGTTCTTCTGACAACCGCAGCATTTTTTCCGCCCGTTTGCGTTGAGTGATGTCGACATAGTTTCCCAGGACTGCTCTTTTTCCCTTGTATTGGATGGAGGTAACTGTCTCCAGAATCCACCTGATTTCCCCGCTCTTTTGTGTGAATCTATATTCATACGGGGAGGAACGTTTCCCCTTTAACATATTTATAGCATTTACTTTGACCTTGTTTCTGTCCTCGGGAAGAACAAAACTCAAAGAATCCACGCCTAACAATTCTTCTTCACTGTAACCGGTATATTTTTGGAATTGGGGGTTAATGAATTGAAACTTTCCATCTTGAACAATGAAAATACCAACCGGTGAGCAATTAGTTAGAGTTTTAAATAATCTCTCCGCCTGATTACGCTCGGTTATATCCAGAAGTATTCCCTGTATTGCCGGACGCCCCTGAAACATTGTCAGTGAATCATACCCCGTAAGCTCAACAACACTGCCGTCTTTTTTTACCCCTCGAACAGTAGTATAGTCGATTGACTGCGCCTTACCGTTTAGCTGCTGTCTGTTATTCTCACGAACCATTGGTATATCATCAGGATGAACGAGGTCTAAAGGACACCTTTTACCAATTAGTTCGTCGACTGAGTAACCAAAAATATCCGCGAGTTTCGGGTTGACAAAGCGGTAAATATCATCCTGAGAAATGCACACGCCAACAGGCGCATCATTGACCAAGTTCTGGTATTGTTCCTTTAATTCACGAAGCGTATCTTCTGAACGTTTGCGCTCGGTAATATCACGGGCAACAAAATGGTTTAGGCGTTTTTCAATATTCGGCATGCCTGTCCACGCCAGCCACTTATAGGAGCCATCCTTACAGATATAGCGGTTTTCAAAATTGACCATAGGTATACCAGTGGCAAGTTCTTGCACTGCTTCTAAAGTTACAGCCTGATCTTCGGGATGGATAAAATCTATATAAGGCTTTGCTAAAAGTTCTCCTTTGGTATAACCAAGGGTTTTTTCAAATGCCGGGTTTACACGTTTAAAATAGTATTCAAAATTGGCGATACCGAATATATCAAGTGAAAGGTTGAAAAAGTGGTCGAGTTCCTCTTCCGCCTGTTCGCGCTTATTAATTTCGCTTTCGAGTTGTTCATTTAAAGTTATTAGTTCGCTTGTACGCTCTTCAATAATTAGTTGTTCTTTAGTCTTACAATTATCGTCCATACCTTACACCTCAGATATATTTACTCTGTATGTGCTCTATTTTTGTCCATAATTACTATTTTAGAACAGATTAAAGGAAAAGGACAGCTGATATTTGTAAAATTAGACAGTTATTAGGGCGTTTTTGCTTGAAATTGATACAGTTGTGTTTGAGCGCACCAATCTGTAAACGAAGATTCCTGGCTTATTTATTGGCGGCGATACTAGAACCGGACCGAATGGCGCGCATCCACATCCCTGAACGGGCGCCGCTAAATAAACCATGATCATATTATTTATGTGTAAGCCGTTGACAGTGAAAAGTTTGTAACCTGAGTTTTACAGCAAAAATGACCAAAAAACACCCGTTAGCCCAGCGTTATAAAGGACTAGCGGGTTTTGTTTTTTGTCATAAAGTTGTAGTGTATTCACACCTTTTTTTGTATTGCAAAATTTTT
>JAQVOX010000116.1 GCA_028702435.1 Desulfotomaculaceae bacterium
TAAGATCCGAACCGCCTGGTGGTTACAAAAAATGTGTGTATTGGCTTTCCTAGATACTAGAGATTGAATTGGCGCTCCGGCCGCAAGGACTAGCTTAGCCGCATTCCATGAAAGAGGCCTCAAATTTCATTACCCCACTCATTGTTTTCCCTGACCAAACAGGAATTAAAATTATTCTATCTTTTATATTTTTGCCTTGAATTTTTTTTTTATAACATGGCAGCATAAAGAATGAGAATCAAGTAAGAAAAGGTGCAACTCTGTCGACCACCTTAATCGTTCAGGACTTAAACCTTACAATGCGAGCATATAAAAAAATTGCCTTATTCAGGCAATAATAAGTGCGGTTTGATAACTATAGTTTCCCCCATGTTCAGTGCAGATCAGAGTTCAAGCTAACGGCTTCCAGCAGAACGGCATGGTAATTTCTGCACATCTATAGATAAAAGTTTAAATAATATTTCCGCATCCCTGGCAGCACAGCCTGACAGAAAAACTTTTACTTGACCGCACTCGATAAGCTTTTGGAGCGTCTGATAAACCCCTTCCTTTGATATAGTAGAATCTTCTTTATACTCGGCTGTATCCCCCAGTTTAAGCGCCGACAGGAAGCCGTTATTGTAGCCCAAAGCGCTTCCTTCAGCATAACCTTTTTCATAACCCGACTCAAAGCCCTGACCATATCCTAAATTATATCCCATTTCCCTGCCGCTATGGTAGGCCTCCCGCCGGCTACGGGCCCAGCCTTTTTCGCTTTTATTATTATCAAGCATGGCTTCTGCCCTTTCGCAAAAAATATTCTTATCTTTTTACCCTATGATTGTGCCAGGGGCGTAAAAAACCGCCCCCAGTCCTTCTGTAAGTACCAGACACTCCTGTCCTTCCACACCATCAACAAAGCAGGTCAGTATAAATAACTTCCTGTTCAGGCCTCTACGAAATCGCTTAACTAGCAACTCATCAAGATTATTAAGCCTACCCACAACTTGGCTGGGGCCACCTATAACCAGTGAGTATAAGCCATTTGTCTTTCTGCTTAAAACAATTTGAAACGCTGCATTCTGATCTTCCTTCGATAGTTCGCTGATCTTTTCTAGATATTGTCGGGCAACCTCAACAGCAGCTTCTTTACTTTTGAACCTCGGGCCGACGGCAGGGATATCTTCCCCCAAAAAAACTAGAGCCATATCACCAGAAACGACTGTTTTTAATTTCATATGGTAAGCCTCCCGGTAAACAATATATGGTTTTGCTAAAATAAAGGTGAGGCCAACCAGGTAATAATTTAAGCAAGGCGCCCGTCTAGTTTAAACAAACTCAACGCCTAGCAGATCGACAACATTACCAATTCTGTTAAAAATAGTTAGCTTGTCAGAGCCTGCAAACAATAGCCCAACTACTTTCCGTTCTCCATCTAACACCAGCGCCCCACTGTCACCAGGCTTCGAAGGCATATCAGATACTACCTGATCTGAAAACCAGACTTTTTCTTCATCTCTCATTTCTACTTGCAAGGTAGTGCCGATCGACTTAACCACACCACTAGTCAGACCGGTAGTCCTGCCGCTTTTTTGCACCCGCCTACCCGGCTTAATATCGGCTACCCCCATTATTTCACCTATTTCCAGAATAGAATTCACCGCCAGGTCTTGGGAGTCCAGCCTGGCCAGAGCGCAGTCTACAATATTTTCAGTTGCAAAGCTTTTATAGAAGCGCATTTCGTAATCACGCTTTACCAGTTTGAGGAGGCTGTTACCCCCCCGAGCAATTGCTGAAGCCACGGGACAGTCGGACCTGGCCACACTTTTTGCCAGTGGAACATAGCGGTGCAGTACCCCAATGCGGTCCTTTATCGTCCCCCCGTCGTAAGGCCCAGGCTGTAGAACTGGGTCACCCGCCTTAGCCCTAACATCTTGAATACTGGAGCCGTTAGCTAGGACGTGGTTATTGGACAAAATCATTAATTCTCTAGTTGCCCTGTCTTTGACCATAGCTCCGAAAGTCCCTGCAGTAGCCTGATAATGACCGATGCTCACTCCTGGTTGGCAAGGACGCTCACGTGCCGTACGCACCCCCAGCATTTTTACAACACCTATTTCTATTACATCAGTTTCCAGCCCATCAACCTTTCTGGGTACAATGTGGCTGCGGGATAAATCTGTCCTGGGCAGTTTTTTTTCAACATAAACTATAAAAGCCGGCTGACCAGTATCATTTTCACCTGTTTGTTTATAACCAACACCTACACCCACCACATTCTTCAGACCAAGAAATTTTGTACGATTTTTTTTTAGAGCACTCAGTAACTTATTCATGTAAGATTTTCCTCTTTTCAATCATGAGACATTGATTTCAGTAATTTAAATGCCAATCAATAGGGCGACCTCGGAATTCCCATGCGGTATTTCCCACGAGTTTCCATCCCGCCAATACCGTCAACGCCTGTAATTGTCCCGGTTATAATATCTTTTATTGAAATTCGGTCATAAATCGAAGTGTATGATATTTTTTCCACTACGAAAACCGGATCGTAGGCATGGATCATTACCCGTTGGGGGGAACTGGCGAAGTTAGCGCCGGCTGCAAGAATCGATTCATAGTGAGATTGGCAGGCCCCTGCAAAAATAACCAGGTCATCGCGGCTTTTCTCATAACGCCGCGCTACCTTTACGGCCTCAACAAAATAGTTAGATGAATGATAATTATTAATATCTGAAAAATTTACTTTACCTTTTATGAAACCATCATGACCAGTTATGACCAGTAAGTCCGGGCTGTGCTTATTGAGTAATGTTTCCATCATCTCTGGCTGCTTGACTTCTTCGATAAAGTAGCCGTTAGCTGGTATACTCAACTGCCTGTAAGTTGTTAAACAAAGGTCCAGATAATCGCTATCCCCGTCAATGTGCAATACCGTTCCTGGTATATCAAACCCGTCCAGCGGCTTTTCACCCTGGGCTTTGCCCCGCACCTTTGGAAAAACCCTATCCAGGATCATCTCGCGCTCCCTAACCCGCCGGCTAAAAATGCGTTTCATATGCTCGTTATTGTTTCTTGTTTGCTCTAATAGGTGTTTAGTCAGGGTACTGGGTTCAATTCTGATGAGGTCTTCCTTCGGAGCGTTAGCACATAGCCTTAAGTTAAGCCCCTTTAAGTAAGCAAAAATTTTTCCATCATCTACAAAAAATTCGATAACTTTAAAAAACACATCACAGTTGTAGGACTTGCGGCCGACAATATCACCTGGCTTGATCTTTCGCATCGACTATAGCCTCTTAAATAATATTTTTATATAATATGTAAGAAGCATTATAACTTGTGTATTATTAATCAACTTTCTATTGCGTTTTCCATATATTAGACAAATAGATGGAAAAGGAGAAAAAAATGATTGTAGCAGTTGTTCCAGTTCGCAATGAAGAAAAACGCCTCAAAAAAACTTTTAAAACATTGCTAAGTACTCCTGTGAAGCTAATTGTAGCGGTAATTAATGGAAGCACAGACAACTCATTACTTATTGCTCAGCAATTTCAGCCACGAGTCCTACCTATTTACTTTGATGAACCCCTGGGTATCGATGTGCCCAGAGCTATCGGCGCCAAAATAGCCACGGACAGGGGCGCCAAAGCGGTGCTTTTTATAGATGGTGATATGGACGGCGATATTGGTAAAGATTTATGCCAATTACTTAATCAAGTAATCTCCTGCCACCACGATATATCACTAACTAACTGTTATCCGGGATTAGTTTCCGAGGATTTGTCTCTCCTTGCAGCGCATCTTTTAAAAGAGCGCCGGCAACTAAATCAGAAAATCGGTCTTCAAAGTATTGGCGCCGCCTCCCCCTGTCATGGGCCACACATAGTTTCCCGGCGCTTTCTTGATGCTATTCCGCTACAAGACATTGCCATTCCCCCAGTTTCCCTGGCTCTGGCGGCAAAAAATCGTCTTAGAGTTAACGTTGGCGCCAATGTTAGCCATAAAGACCTGGGCTCACCGGAAAAGGATCAGCAGCACTCGCAATTAATTGCTGAGACCATCATTGGAGACTGCATTGAAGCTCTCCACGCATTCCGTGACGAAAAGCGTATCAGGCTCAGAGGGCAATATGAGTACAACGGCTATCACTCGCAAAGACGATGGGATATTTTAGACAAATTTATCAGAAATAAATAAAGGCCATTGCCATGCTATGCATGGCAATGGCCTTACCTTCGCTGCTAATATTTTTCGTTCAGTTAAAAAAGCCCTATTTGGTATGTTTGTCAGCAACACTAGATGCCCCGTAAGCGTCCGGCTTAATTTTTGCCCTGAACCCACTGCCGGTAACCATCCCTACCACCTCACGGATCAGACTCTTAGTCTCACCCTGGGTACCGACATCGATGTGAATTTCTACATCTAATTCCGCAAAACCGCTGCTGCTAAAATATTTATTAACCATACCGCCAACTTCCAGGCTCAGGGCCGTCTCATAGAAAATCTTCTGGCGCAGGCTTTTGATCTTTCGCTGGCTTTTTTTCCGGTAATAATAGCGAGCACCTTTACCCAGGCGGTGCACTATTATTGCGGTTACAAAGGAAGTTTCCTGCTTGACCTGGGAGTCCGAGCCGATAATGATTTTATAAGCAGAAGTGGGCAGTCCTCGAATATATTTAATTATATCGTCCATCATTTGCTCAAAATCCATACGGCCCTTGGTCGGACTAAAAAAATACATAATTAATTTACCCTCACCGTCAAATAAATCCAATAATTTTACCTGTTCTTTGATTCCAGCAAGCGGTCGGTTAACCGGGCAAATTCAGCCAAAGATAAAGTTTCACCACGCCTGTCCGGATCGATGCAGCAGCTGTGCAGCACAGTCTTCCAAGATTCCTTGCTAATACCTAAATCCGACGTAGCCAGAGAGTTTAACAGGGTCTTGCGGCGCTTGCCAAAAGCAGCACGCACTACTCGAAAAAAAGTTTTCTCATCCTCTACCGGCACGGCCGGCCTCTTTCGCACCGCCAGTCGAACCACCGCAGAATCTACCGCCGGGGCCGGAAAAAAAACTGTTTTAGGTACCCGGAAAAGAAGTTTCACCTCTGTATAAAACTGCACCGCCACACTAAGCGCGCCGTAATCTTTAGATCCGGGCGCAGCTGCCAAGCGGGCCGCCACCTCTAACTGGACCATGATCACCATCAGGGAAAAATTATAACGCTCATGCAACAGCCGCAGCAGTATTGGACTGGTGATATAATAGGGCAAGTTAGACAGAAGCTTGTACTGTTGGCCCCCCCGCCCGAATACACCCCCGGTTTGCTCCCAAACCAGGCGGTCAAAGTCAATTTCCAGAGCATCCCCCTGAACAACCACCGTATTTTCCAGACCTGACAGCACTTCTGCCAACACCGGCAGCAGCCCCCGGTCAATTTCCACCGCCAGTACTTTGCCGGCAATGCCGGCAGCCCTGGTGGTCAGCGCCCCGAGCCCCGGCCCGATTTCAACTGCCAGGTCGGCAGGCGACAAGTCTGCGGCAGCAACAATCTTATCGGCTATATGGCGATCAATTAGAAAGTTCTGCCCCAGACTCTTCCGGCAGGCAAGCTGATAACGATTTAAAATATTCCGTACTGCCGCCGGCGATATAACTTCCAACAACCTGTGTCCTCCAGTCAAGCATTGTAAATAATTAGCTTTTACTACTTTCGGCGTTTCGTTAACATATCCTTTTTATTATTCCCTAAACAGGCAAAAAGAAAAAGGCCTTTCGGCCCCTAAATGCTAATCTATAACATAAACCTTAACCCTTCTTGTACCCCATCTCATCGCCTCATTATATGACTCAAAAAATAAATCAATCCGTCTGCCCCTAATCGCACCACCCCGGTCAAGGGCTGTGGCGTACCCATACCCTTCCACATAAAGCCTGGTACCCATCTTTATTACCATCGGATCAACTGCTGCAACACCATAATGCGGTGCAGTGCCTGAGGCGGTATTATTGCCTGTATAAGTATAACCGGTTGCAAGCA
>JAQVOX010000017.1 GCA_028702435.1 Desulfotomaculaceae bacterium
GTAGGCCGGTGTGCTTAAAGCTTTTTCCTGCCCGTTGACCTGATAGTTTGTGCTGTCGATAATGATTAGAATTGTTTTGTCCCCGCAATTGACGTGCACTTCGTTAGGCTCGATCCACTCCACGCTACAGCCCAGTGCTTCTAAAACGGCTCTGGCCGGCACCACGAGCTGCCCGCTGCCGAGGAGCGCCGGTTTTACATCAGTCTCAATGGTGTTGCCGTTTACCACCAATTGCAAATTAGCCCAATCCACCACGGCCGGCGCTAAAGCCGACTGCAGCTCCGGGAAAAGGACTGCCAAATCGGCGCTGTTGGAGGCATTCAATTGGGGTACGTCAAACGCCAGACTGTAGTCCACATTGGTGGTGGATTTGGCTGTGGCGCCGAGGTTTAACAATAATTCCCCGGTGGTATTGTCTTTAGCTACCGCTTTAATAATAATATCAGAATCAGCGATCTCAGATTTGTAGTTGTATGAAGCGATCATGGAAAAATCGACCCGGGGGCCGTTTATGTTGTTGAAGTTGCCTGAAATGTCGTACGAGCCCTTTATGTTCTCTTGAGTCCCGGCCGTGTCTACCGCTGCCGCGAATTGTCCGGTTACCGAGCCATCGGGCGCTTTAAAGCCCAGGTCCAGCTTAAAGCTTTTCGGCCCGCCGGGCAGGAGGGCGGCCTCATAAGTAAAATCCTTAACTTCCACGTAGCTGCCGACCAGCTTGATTTGCTCCCGGGATACAACCGGCATTTTGTTAATGCCGTCGATGAGTTCTTGTCTCATTTGCTCCGGGTTAATGCCTATCTGTTCGTAACTGTATTTGTTTAAATTAATAACCAGATCGGCTGCTCTTTCCTTCTCATTTTTGATCTTGGTCAGCAGGTTATAGATCACATCTTCCAGGCCGTCCTGGTCCAACGTCATCATCACCTTGCTGGTGGAAAGGCTAAAGTATTCGTCCGGTATGGCTTCCACCAGGAAAAGCAGGAAATCCTTGTACTCCTGGGGCAGTTCCTGGTTCTGATAGCTGAGCATCTGCTCCCAGGTACTTTTAAGCTGTTCATTGGACAAATACAAATATTCGGGGCTTTGCTCCAACAGGGCAGGGTTGTCCTCAAATGCGTCAAGTCCAAACTCTTTTAGCAACAAAAAGACATCTTTAGTAAAGATAATTTGGTCATTGGTCAGGTATAAATCACCGCTGTGCCGGCTGCCTGTTGCATCCGTGGTGTAGCTGACTTTAATGGCATTATTAGATGCATCCAGCTGTGAGATAAATTCCGTCGAAGAGCCCTTAACCTGTCCCAGCTCTTTAGTCAGGCTCCCGTCAAACTCCGTAATAGTAAGGTTAGTTACATCCCGTGTCTTTTCATAAAAGCCTTTGTCGAAACCGAGGTTGAAGTTGTTAATACCGGCTATGACCAGGTCTTTCGCCGTGGGCTGGGCCGCATAGGCAGCAAAGACCACACTAAAACATAGCACTAAAGCCAGTGCCGCATTAAATAATGTTTTCCTACTCAAGTAAGCACCTCCATTATAATTTTTATCAGTCAATTAATTATATCACTCAATATATGGCAGGTCCAGGTGGACCTGTTCCGATAAGCCGGGTGGGCGGCGGTTCTTTTATTGACAAATAGGTATTTTATGTAATACCGGCGCCGCATAGAGTATATAATGTTGGGTAGGGTAAAGGCATCCAAAGAAATTGTAAAAATATTTTAGGCGGTGAACTAATGCAGAAAGTAACTCTGGATTATGCAAATGTGTTGGACTTTATCAGCCGGCAGGAAATAGCACAATTAGCAGAAACGGTAAATCTATATCATCAAATGCTCCACAACGGAACCGGCGCAGGCAGCGATTTTATGGGATGGGTAGACCTACCCCACAGCTATGATCAGGAGGAGTTTGCCCGGATTAAAACGGCAGCGGAGGAAATAAGAAAGAAATCCGGCGTTTTTATAGTGGTGGGGATCGGGGGTTCCTACCTTGGAGCCAGGGCCGCTATCGAAATGTTAGGCCACAGCTTTTTTAATGAAATACCCGGAGATAAAAGAGGGGGCCCAAAAATATATTTTGCCGGTCCCAATGTCAGTCCTACCTATATAAATCATCTTTTAGAAGTGATCGAGGGACAAGATATCGGTGTGAATGTGATCTCAAAGTCGGGGACAACTACGGAACCTGCTCTAGCCTTTAGGATCCTAAAGGAATACATGGAGCATAAATATGGTCGAGTGGAGGCCGGCAAAAGGATCTACGCCACCACGGATAAAAGTAAAGGCGCCCTAAGGTTATTATCGGCACAAGAGGGCTATGAGACTTTTGTGGTTCCGGATAATATTGGTGGCCGGTATTCGGTGCTCACTGCCGTGGGCCTTTTGCCTATGGCGGTGGCCGGGATCGATATCAATGAAGTGATGCGGGGCGCTCAGGCCGCGGCAAAGGATCTCGGGGCGGGCAGCTTAAATAACAATATGTGCTACCAGTATGCCGCCCTTAGAAACATTTTATATGCTAAAGGCAAAACCATAGAGGTGATGGTAAATTACGAGCCTAGGCTATTTTACCTGGGTGAGTGGTTTAAACAGCTTTTCGGAGAGAGTGAGGGGAAGGATGGTAAAGGAATATTCCCCGCTACTCTGAATTTCACGACAGACCTGCACTCAATGGGACAATATATACAGGACGGCAGAAGAAACCTGTTTGAAACCGTCATCAATATCGAAAGCGGCCATGATGATATCGGTATCAAGAAAATTGAAGGAAATTTGGACGGGCTGAACTATTTAGCGGGGAAAACTATAGGCTTTGTCAATAAGAAAGCTATGGAAGGAACTTTAGCGGCCCATGTCGCGGGAGGAGTACCCAACCTAGTGATCAATGTTCCGGAAATTACGGCCTATTACTTCGGGTATTTGGTATATTTCTTTGAAAAGGCCTGTACCATGAGCGGGTATTTACTAGGAGTAAACCCCTCTAACCAGCCTGGGGTGGAGGCATACAAAAGGAACATGTTTAAGCTTTTAGGTAAGCCTGAAAGAGAATAGTAGATCAAATTCGGGTTTTTGTCCGCAAGCGTTATTTTTTCTAAATTAAAAGTATTCAAAATAGATAAACACCTATTGCTGGAAACTGTATATTGATGTAAAATAGTGAAGAAAGGAATTGAATGAATTTTCTTTCTAATGGTCAACGGGCAAACTTATCTGTCTTGAGGATTGTATGTACTACCGATCCTGATAACAAGGGTAGAAAAGGGGAGGAGAACATGGCTGAACCCAAGATTAGGAAGATCAAAAGCACGGGCAAGATGAAGGAAATCCTTGCGGACTATTTCAAGGAATTAGATGAAGCCTCGCGCACCGGCTCAAAACCTATTGCGTGGTGTACAAGCGTGGGACCGGCCGAACTTCTGCACAGCATGGGGTTCCTGGTGCACTATCCCGAGAATCATGGCGCGCTTCTCGGCTCAACACGTGAAAGTGTAGAGTATATCCCCAAGGCCAACGCGATCGGGTACTCACCGGATATCTGTTCCTACCTGACCAGCGATGTGGGGGCGTGCATCGCGGACAAAACCCCGCTTCGCGCGGCATATAATATGGAAGGTGTGCCCAAGCCCAGCGTGCTTGTATACAATACCAACCAGTGCCGCGACGTGGAAGACTGGTTTCAGTATTATGCGCGGAAATGGGATGTGCCCATGATCGGTGTGCATACTCCGCGCGGGATAACTGATGTTGATGAACCACTAGTTAGTTACATTGCCGGGCAGATTGAAAACCTGGTCGAGCCGCTGGAGAAAATTTCCGGCAACAAATTCTCCGCTGAAAAATTTTCAGAGGTTGTAGGGCTTAGCCGCCGCACCACCGATCTATGGTGGGACGTGCTCTCATGTGCAAGTAAAGTCCCTGCGCCGATTACTTTTTTTGATAGTACCATCCATATGGCGCCTGCGGTTGTTTTGCGCGGCACACCTATCGCAAATGATTATTATGAGACTCTGCTTGAGGAATTACATGATTATGTTGAACGTAAAGAAGGTGCGGTGGCGGGCGAGCAGATCCGCCTTTATTGGGACGGTATGCCTATTTGGGGTAAACTGCGTGACTTAGCAATGTTTTTCCTTTCGCAGCAGTCAAACGTGGTCGCCAGTACCTATTGCAACAGTTGGGTGTTCAAAGCCTTTGATGCTGCCGACCCTTTTAGAAGCATGGCCCGGGCGTACACAGAACTGTTTATCTGCAGGGGCGAAAACTACAAGGAAAATTATATTAAGAACCTGATCAAGGAATTCCAGTGTGACGGCATCATCTTCCATGATGCGCGCACCTGTCCGAACAATTCGAACAACCGTTACGGTATGCCCGAGCGCTTGATCAATGACCAGGGCATTCCAGCGGTAGTAATCTACGGGGACTTGAATGACCTGCGCTGCTACGCAGAAGAACAGTCGCGGTTATCTTTGGAGGCCTTCCTAGAACAAATCAAACAGGGGAAATAATATGATGTACTTCGCTGGTATAGACGTTGGCAGTACATTTTCCAAGGCGGTAATCTGCGATGAAAACGGCAAGGTGCTCGGCCGTGGGATGCTTCGGACCGGCGCGGATTTCAAAGAACGCGCGGTACAAGTTTTGGATGCTGCCAAGGCAGATGCAAAGTTACCGGAAGATGCTCCCTTGAAGATCATAGCGACTGGATACGGCAGGAACAACATAGATTTTGCAGATGGAGTGATGACCGAAATCGCGTGTCAGGCCAAGGGGATATTCCAATCTATTCCAAAGGCTCAGACCATAGTGGATATTGGCGGCCAAGATAACAAAATTGTTTTTATTAATGCAAATGGATTGGTCGAGCGCTTCATTGTAAACCGTAAGTGCGCGGCCGGTACCGGTGCTTTTCTGGAAGAGATAGCGCGGCGGCTCGATAAGGAACTTTCCGAGCTGGCTGAAGCCGCGCAGAAGGGAAAGGGAGACCGCGCTTTATCGAGCTATTGTACGGTGTTTGCTTCAAGCGAAGTGCTGGACCTGCTGCGCCGGGGTGTGGACATCCACGATCTCGCCCGGAGCATGTTCCTCTCGGTCGTGGCCCGCGTCATGGAGCTGGCGACATTTGGAGATAACGTAACGCTTACCGGCGGTGTGGTAGCAAACAATCCGATAGTAGCTGATCTGCTGAGGGAAAAAATAAAGGGTGATGTCACCGTTCCTGATTATGCGCAATATACCGCAGCGCTAGGTGCGGCTATTGCTGCAAAAGAACAATTCGAAAAACAAGCCGGGGATCAGCAGTAACTCTATAAGGTATATATAGTAAGCTTGCACTATCCCTGGAAAATTATTTAATTAGTTCCGTCGCTTCTTGGACTGTATAGCTGCTAAATGCAGCCTATACAGTCGTTTTTTTTGTCGGATTACATTGGTTATAAATGGCAGGGGCGGTTCGAACGTAGAAAATGGTTATGCTCCCGGTAGATTGTGCATAGATATCCTATGAACGGGTTAACAAAGGTGTCAATATATAGGAATGCAGCGTAACTTCGAGCATAATATCCATAAACGCAAATCCAAGATATTTACTCTACTATTTGCGAATTATACCGGATTGACAAATAATGTAACGTCCATTATTGTTATGAGCATTATAAGAATATAAACATTATTCTGAACATTCGGAATAATAGGGCAGTGTGGAATCCTTGAATAGCCTAGCGTTGTCAAGGTAAAAAATAGTTTTCCCAATAGGGGGGGGTGATTACAAAAGAAATTTAAAGTTAGTCTCCAGAAAGCGCGCAATATCTACTACGAGTGCTAACAACAACTTTTTACAAGTTATTATTTTATGGAGGTGAAGACATGGGAAATCAGAACAAAGGCTGGCTAGTCACTTGGTGTGCTGTAGGGATTAACCTGGCGTTGGGTATGCTGTACGCCTGGAGTGTGTTCGCTGCCGCCCTCGTAAAGGATTTTGGCTTTACCAAAACTGAGGCTGCGCTCCCGTACACAGTTGCCCTGGCAATGATGGCTTTGTTAACCGTTCCGGGCGGCAGGGTTCAAGACCGCCTGGGTCCCCGAATCTGTACCACCATTGGTGGCATTCTGGCCGGTGGCGGGTTAATCATTGCCGGTTTTACGAATTCAATTACCGCACTGGTCATCGCTTTTGGAGTTATTAGCGGAGCGGGTATCGGCATCGGGTATGCGGCGACAACCCCTGCGGCGGTCAAGTGGTTCCCGCCCCAGAAAAGAGGTCTGATTAGCGGTCTGGTAGTAGCCGGGGTCGGCTTAGCTCCAGTATACGTAGCGCCAATGACCCAGTTTTTTATCAATAGCTATGGTGTGTTTAAGGCTTTCTGGCTTGAAGGAATTATCTTCCTTATTGCCATCGTGATCTTATCTCAATTTATGTCGGTTCCCGCCAGCCCGGCCGCAGCGCCGGCACAGGGCGCCGGTCCTGCCACCGGCGCCAAGCGGGAGTACTCACCAGGAGAAATGCTCCGTACCCACCAGTTCTGGCTGATGTACGTGATGTATGGCTGCGGCGCCGT
The DNA here is from genome assembly GCA_028702435.1 of Desulfotomaculaceae bacterium. Classification (GTDB taxonomy): domain Bacteria; phylum Bacillota; class Desulfotomaculia; order Desulfotomaculales; family Pelotomaculaceae; genus MVQL01. Next base: position 6,554 of record JAQVOX010000017.1, read on the forward strand.
AGCCGGCCTAATGATTATCGGGCACCTGGCAATTATAGCCAATTTACAGGCCGGTATACAGTGGGCATTTGTTTTCGTATCACTTTTAGCCATATTTAATGCCGGCGGGCGGATAATCGGGGGGGTTCTGTCCGATAAGATCGGGCGCAACCAAACTTTACTGCTTATGTTTGCCTTGCAAGCAGTCAACATGTTATTCTTCAGCTCATATAATACTACCACCCTGCTAATCTTAGGTATTGGCATCGCCGGCATCGCTTACGGTTCATTACTGGCCATCTTCCCCCCAATTACCTTTGATTACTTCGGTTTGAAAAATGGTGGGGTTAATTATGGCTGTTTATTTACTGCCTGGGGTATAGCAGGGGTCGTTGGACCAATCATGGCCGGTAAAATTATTGACGCGACCCAATCATACAGTCAAGCATATCTAGTTGCTGCCGGTTTGCTAGTCTTGTCTGCAATTTTAGTTCTATTCCTTAAAGCACCTAAAACGGTAGAATTAGATAGTTCGATAAAAGCTTAAACAAAATAAGTATTAATTAACTCGTTATCCTAAGTGCTTCCTCAATAATAACCGCTTTCGGGTAAAAACCAGGAAGCGGTTATTATTTTATCACCTGATGATCCATTGGTGTCTTAAATATTGTTTCGCATTGTAATTTATGGTACGATCAGCGCAAATCCTTTGAACGGTAAGGAATGGGTATGGGTAAAAATTTGCATGCGGGGCACAGGCAGCGGGTGAAGGCCAGGTATCTGGCAGAGGGACTGGATGATTTCGAGGACCATCAGGTACTGGAATTAATTTTGTTTTATTGTATACCAATACGGGACACCAACGAGCTGGCACACCGGATCCTGAACGAGTTCGGCTCCCTGGCCGGTGTTTTAGAAGCAGACCCCCGGGAGCTCTGCAGGCGCTGTGGGGTCAGCGAAAATACAGCGGTGCTGATTTCACTAATACCACCGCTGGCACGCCGCTACTTTAAGGCCAAGTGGGGTGGCAAGCCGGAATTAAATAGCTCCTCCAAGGCAGGCGAGTATGTTGTTTCGCTTTTTATCGGCCGCACTTACGAGGTTTTTTATGTTATTTGTCTAGATGCGCAAAACAGGGTCAACTATGCCGCGCTGGTGCAAGAAGGGACCATCAATGAGGCAGCCGTTTATCCCCGGCTGATCGTCGAGGCGGCACTGCGGCACCAGGCAAACTGCGTGATTTTGGCCCATAACCATCCTGGCGGCACGCTGCGACCGTCAGACGCGGATATCCAGGTTACCAAAAAAATCGTGACCGCGCTGGGGACAATTGCCGTGCATGTGGCAGACCACATAATTGTAGCCGGAGAAAGCTACTATAGTTTTGCGGAAAATGGCTTATTATAGGCCCAACTCATCACCATTGCCATTATTTAATGTGCTATAATTTAACTGTAATTTTTACGGTGAGGAGGTAGTGGTTATTATGTGTGGATTACCGCTGTGGTATTTTTACAGCAAGGTAACACCAATGAATAAAGAGCTGGAGGCAATTCTAAAACAGGTGGACCTGTTACCAATCGAGGAGCAAAGAGAGTTGCTCCGGATCCTGCAATTATTGCTGGCTACTAAAGAACCGGTATTGACAGTAGACCCAAACGATCAGTCAAGCCGGAACCAATAGCCCCGGTCGCCGCCAAAAACAACCCCGCGTCCTAACGCGGGGCCTTTAATCAGGAAACTTTTTGTACTGCAGCTGCCTCTTGCTGCTTATGCCTTTTACCGATTGTTTCCTCAGCATAGTCCGTGGAAACCAGGTAAAGGTTTACCCACAGGTCATGCTCGTTTATTTTTCCGTCCAACTCCCTGGCCAAAGTGTTAAACTTTTTTTCCACCCTATCCTTAAAAGCGGAAAATTCTCCTAATAAATCCATAATATCACGCTGGTTATAAGAAGCTCCTTCACGCAATACTTTTGCCATTATTTAAATCCCCCTTCTATCGTAAAAGTGATCATGCCCTATGGGTTAATTATACCTAATAAGGGATAATCTGTTAAGGGGTATAATTTGTCCTTTTAATGGATAATAAATCCGGATAAGCGAAAATTGTATTTTTAGATAAAAAAACGGGGGCATTAAGCCCCCGTGCGCTAATTCTACTAGAAATTGCTATACTGGCCAAGATTTTGTCCACCCATTCCCAACATGGATTGGCTAGCAAAACCCGAGCCCATCTGACCGCTGGAGCTAAGTTGGCTGGTGCTATAGCCAGGTGTGTAAACGCTTCCCATAAAACCGCTGGTGCCGTACTGGCCCGGTGTGTTCAGATAACTTATCGGGCGGGCCGGCTCAAGTGGGTAGTTGCCGGCACTAATGCTTGAAAACCCGGTCTGCCCCATGCCTGTGCCTAACGAGCTTCCTCTGAAATTGCTGGCGCCCATATTTGCCTGTGAGCCAAGCATACCCTGGTTCGCCAGATTGCTGATGTACTGGTTGGAGGCATATTCGTTGCCACCAATGCCTGCGCCATAGCGGTTAGTTGCCATGGAGCTGATTTGCTGGTTGCGGGAGAACTCGTCGGATTGGTTGCCGCCGAACTGGGAACCAAAGGAACCATGTTGGGTCGGGCTATATTGCCCGGTTCCTAATTGATACATGCTGGAACCAAACTGGCCGCTACCCATGGGCATACCAGATAGCTGGGGGGTTATTTGCTGGGCCATGCTGCTGATTACATTAACATCCTGGCTCAGACGGTTGCACATTTGCTGTATCGATTGCAGCTGTTGGGACACAGTATTTTCATTTTGGCTTATTTGCTGCAGTTGTGCCGCATGATTAGCCTCTGAGCGCTGTAGTTGTCCGGCCACTTGGCCGATGGTGTTTAATTCTTGTTGCAAGCCCTGGATCTGTCTTTGCAGCTGAAACATTTGATTCATAAATTACTTCCTCCTCGCTGTTTTTGGCTTTCTTATCATAGAATATTATTTACTTAATATTTTCAGTTATTAGTGGTATATTTTTCACATTTGCTAAAAAAATATTTCCATTTGATTGAGGGGAAAATCCTTCTATTTGGGGCGCTGTCGCCACCAGTAAGAGGCTGTGGTTTAAGATCGCCCACGGCTCGTCCTGCATGATTAATTTTACCGCTTCACGATACATCTCCTCCCGCAGCTTGGGTGCAGTTTCCCGCTGCGCTTTCACCAGCAAAAGGTCGACATTATTATTCTGGTAATGGGCGGTGTTCAGGCCACTTTCAATTTGCAGTGATGATAAGAGGGTGTACAGAAAGTTGTCGGGATCCCCGTTGTCACTGCTCCAGCCGTAGAGAAAGGCGTTTCCCTCCTCTTTGTACAGGGCTTCTTTATACTGGTCCCACGGGTAAGCCTTAATTTCTACCTCAATGCCTACCCGGGCCAAATCTCCTTTGATGGCGGCAGCCAGCTTTTCTCCTCCGGCGGGGTTATAGGCCCGGGTGTCTGAGTAGGTGATTATGGTTATTTTAATGCCGTCAGGATGGCCACTTTCGGCCAAAAGCTCTTTTCCACCTTCGGGGTCGTAAGAAAGCGGGCGCAGCCCGGGGTCATAGCCCAGCACGCCTGGAGGCAAAGGACCGTTTGCAGCACAGGCATCCTGTTGATAAAGCCCGCTAAGCAATTGCTCCCGGTCGATGGACATGCTCACCGCCCGCCTGACAACAGCGTTGTCAAAGGGCTTTTTATTGGTAAAAAAACCTAGGTAGTTTATGTCCAGGCCACACTTTTTGATAATCGAAAGGCCGCTTTGCTCCAGGAGCCTGATATTAGAGTGATCAATTCCGTCAATTATATCAGCCATGCCCGCTTTTAGCGCCAGCGACCTGAGCCTGCTGTTTTTCACGACGGTAAAAACCAGGCGTTTAAATTCAGGCTGCTCGCCCCAGTAGTCGTGGTTTGCCTCTAGGATTATTTTTTCTTCTTTGACCCATTTGACTAGTTTGAAAGGCCCTGTCCCAACAGGCCTGGAGCCAAATTTCTCGCCCAGTTCCGTAACAGCAGCCGGGCTGACCATAGGCGCAGCCATCGGCATAGCCAGGTTGTGCAATAAAGGCGCGTAAGGGTATTTAAGCGAAAATCTGACTGTGTAAAGGTCCAGTGTACTAATTTTTTCGATCATGTCAAACACAAATGGGGCATAGGCCATGTCCTCCGTGCGCCGGGGCGGCAGTTGCCTTTCTACGTTGAAGCGCACTGCCTCAGCATTGAAGGGCGTTCCGTCGTGGAAGTTAACTCCTCTTTTCAAGTAAAAAGTCCAGTCCAGGCCATCGGCAGACACGTGCCAGGCTTCTGCCAGGCAGGGCTCTATTTCAGTGGTACCGGGTTTAAAGCGCACCAGACCCTCAAAGATATTGCTAATCACTTTGTTTGACTCGTCGTCTTGTGCCAGCGCGGGATCCAGGGTTAGCGAATCATGGCCCCTGGCGTAAACCAAGGTAGCTCCCGCCTCCTGTAACGGCCACCGGCCAAAAGGAATATAGTGATTAAATATTAATAGTAAAACTAGGGCCAGGAATAATGAAAAAATTAAGAACTTTTGCTTTAGCAAACTAATCCCCCCGTGCATATTATAACTATTATTTTCTGTATAAAATGTTAAATTCCTCCATATGGAAAAATAAAATGTGTTATAATGTATATGAAATAAAATTATGGAATTTAACTGAATGGTCTAAGGGGGTTTTCAGATGAGCATTCGCTTTGGACCGGCGGGGGCTTCTGATTCTTTCTACGAAGAGGGACACAAGTCGTCCCTGGAAATGCCGGAATGGCTGAAAAATCGCGGGTTAAACGCCTTTGAATACCAGTGCGGCAGGGGAGTGCAGATTAAAGATGGGACAGCCGGGCGGCTAGGCCTGCTGGCGGTGGAACAAGGCATTCAGCTGAGCCTGCACGCTCCTTATTATATCAACCTGAGCACCACAGACCCGGCGATGCAGGTTAAAACCAGGGGACACCTGATCAAATCCTTATGTATCGCGCGGGCTATGGGGGCAAAAACCGTGGTGTTTCATCCGGGGTCGGGTAGTGGTGGTGACCGCAAGGAAATTCTGTCCCGAGCCAAGGTGTTTTTTAAAGAAATCCTGGCTGAAGTAGAAGAGCAGGCTCTTTCCAATATTGTGTTGGCGCCTGAGACAATGGGGAAGAATAACCAGTTGGGCTCACTGGAAGAAGTGCTGGAGCTGTGCGAGCTTGGCGAACAGGTGCGGCCTTGCGTTGACTTCGGTCACCTGCATGCGGTGAGCAGGGGCGGTTTAACGGAGCAAGCAGCTTTTGCCGTGCTGCTGGACCGGATTGAGGAAAGATTAGGTATTGCCTATTTACAGGACCTACATATTCATTTTAGCCCGGTTGAGTTTACCGCGGGCGGTGAGAAGAAGCACCGGAATGGTTTGGAGCCGGGTTACGGGCCGGATTTTGCCTTGCTGGCGGAGCTTTTGATCGAGCGGGGCTTAACCCCAACGATTATTTGCGAGTCAGCGGGGCGGCAGGCTGAAGACGCCTGTACCTATCGCGATATCTATTTTGAGCTGCTGGGCAAGTGTTGATCTGCCCGCACCGGCACATAAAACACCGGGCACTATACCGGCCCGGTGTTTTATGTGCTAAAAACCAGTTAATTTTAGCTTGCAGTTCTAGTGAGTCTCCACGTTCTGGGCGCCATTATCACGCATAACACTGGCAGCGTCGTTAATTTTAGTATCCTCAGTACGCACTGATGCCAGGATTTTACCTTCCTTAACTTGTTCCTCGAAGAATTGGCCGCGCTCGGCAGGGATGCCCCAGTCGATCAGACCACCCGCCAGCCCGCCGGTAGCGGCGCCCGACAGCACCCCGGCAATAGGACCGGCGGCAAGGATCGGACCGATACCCGGGATGACCAGCGCCCCCGCTCCCATAGCCAGTCCGGCCAGACCGCCCAGCAAGCCTCCCGTGGTGACCCCGGAAGAAATGTTGTTGCCTTGATCAATCTGGCCCGCCCTTTGCTGAAAATTTCCTCCGGTCTTTTCATGATCGGCGGCCACTACTGAAATTTCTTCGTGAAAGCCGCGTTCCCGTAATGCTGATACTGCTTTTTCCGCCTGCTCCCTTGAATTAAATAAACCGACAACAGTCTTTAGCAAATGAACTCCCTCCTCATTTTGTCGTTCAAATTTAGAATGTCACATTTAATGGTTTTTCATACCTCCTTAGTATGCAGACATATTTTTTTACAAAATGTCGAAACAGCTAGTTCACTTTTATTTCTGCTTTGGTATAATGTTATGTGTTTGCTTCAGGAGGGTAATATGATGCCTTTGACGCAGATGAATTAATTATTTACGGAGGTTTTTGAAAAATGCTGCCAACCCCTAAAAAATTTTATGTTACTGCGGGTAGTTCAGAAGGAAACAGCCCTCTGACTGCCTTTGATAAGGCCTTACTCAAAGCGAGAATTGGCAACCTCAACTTAATGCGGGTGAGTAGTATTCTACCTCCGGGTGTACAATACTGTCCCGATATGGAAATACCCCCCGGGTCGCTTGTTCCGACCGCTTTTGGGTATATTACCAGTGAGGTCCCTGGTGAGTTGATAGCTGCGGCTGTCGGAGTAGGTTTTTCAAAAGACACTTTTGGTGTGATTATGGAGTTCTCCGGAAAATGCAGCAAGCAGGAGGCGGTAAAAGCCATCGAGGGCATGCTCAAAGAGGCTTTCGAAACCAGGGGAGTGGAACTGGTAGGCACCAAAATTGCGGCCGTTGAGCACCGGGTAGAAAAGGTCGGCTGTGCTGTGGCCGCTGTGCCGCTATGGTATTAAAAACTAATATATGCAGAGGTGTTAGACTTGAATTTATGGTTTGAAGAATATCAAACGAAGGACATGGTGATCGCCTGCCGGGTGTCGCGTACCCTCCATGAGGAAAAAACCCCTTTTCAAGATTTGGCAGTTGTTGATACCGTTGAATTTGGCCGGATGCTATTACTGGACAATGTTATTCAAACCACTGTTAAAGATGAATTTGTCTACCATGAAATGATCACCCATGTAGCCCTGAATACCCATCACCGGCCGGTCAATGTGCTTGTTATCGGTGGCGGGGACGGTGGGACAGTGCGGGAAATAGTCAAGCACCAGTCAGTTGAGCAGGTGGTCCACTGCGAAATTGACGGCGCGGTAATTGAGGCTGCTAAAAAGTATCTGCCTGAAATCAGCTGTGCCCTGGACCACCCTAAAGTCAAAATCATAATTGATGACGGGATTAAGCACGTCCAAAGCCATAAGAGTCACTATGACCTAATCATTGTTGACTCCACCGATCCGGTCGGACCGGCGGAAGGGCTCTTTAGCGCCGCCTTTTACCAGGACATCTATGATTGCCTAACAGATGACGGTATTTTTGTGGCGCAAACCGAATCCCCGTTTTTTAACGACGGTCTAATTAAGCGAGTCTATCAGGATGTCGCCGGAATTTACCCAATACCCCGCCTTTTCCTGGCTAACGTGCCTACCTATCCAGGCGGGCTGTGGTCTTTTACTATGGGTTCTAAAAAGTATGACCCGCTTCAGGTTGACCGCGCTAAAATAGCAGAACTGGATACCAGGTATTACAGCCCGGACATACACTTTAGCTCTTTTGTTCTGCCTCCCTTTGTGCTGGAACTGGTAAAATAAGTTAGGAGGGGAAAACTTGCTGGACCTGGTAGAAAAGCAAACTGGATTTATGGGGTGCGCGGAAAGCTATGGCGAGGCCGGGATGGTCCTGGTGGGAGCGCCCATGGATCTGACAGTCAGCTTCCGGCCGGGCACAAGGTTCGGCCCCCAGCAAATTCGCCGGGTATCTTACGGGCTGGAAGAGTACAGCGTCTACCTGGACCGGGAGATGGGCGATTATCCTTTCTATGACGCGGGGGATATATCCCTGCCCTTTGGCTCGGTTCAGGAGTGCCTGCGGCGTATCGGCCTGGTAACTGCTGAAATATTAACGGACGGTAAATTTCCCCTGGTGCTTGGCGGCGAACATTTAATCAGCCTGGCCGTACTGCGAGAGATGGCCAGAGTCTACCCGCACCTGGCGGTAATTGTTTTTGACGCCCATACCGACCTGAGAGAGGAGTACCTTGAGCAAAAACACTCTCATGCTACGGTAATGCGGCGTGTCTCAGAGATGCTTGGCAGCCGTAATCTCTATCAATTTGGGGTGCGGTCCGGTACCAGGAAAGAATTTGCCTTTGCCCGCGATAATACCAACCTGTATCTAAACGGGATGCTCGCCCCCTTGCAGGAACTTATTCCCCAGCTCGGGAGCAGGCCTATCTATGTATCGCTGGATATTGACGTAGTTGATCCAGCCTTCGCACCCGGTACCGGTGCAGCAGAGCCTTGCGGCTGTACGGCTGCGGAAATCCTCAAGGCCATTCATATATTAGATGGGGCAAATGTGGTGGGCTTCGACCTGGTGGAAGTAAGCCCGCCCTATGACCAGTCTGAACGAACGTCACTATTGGCGGCAAAGCTTGTCCGCGAAGCCATCCTAACCTTTGCCCGGCCGAAGAGGCTGAGCACAGGTGATTAAAGATGAACCATTGGCAGGTCGCGTCACCGCTAGCTCCATGCCTAATACTTTCATAAAAAAGTTGCTGTTTTCCCAAATTTCTATTTGACTTCAGACGTGAATTTATGTATACTAATTATCGTCAGCAATACTGAAATAAGAAAGTAAGTATTCTTAAAAATATGGAGCTGTGGTGTAGTGGCCTAACATGCCTGCCTGTCACGCAGGAGATCGCGAGTTCGACTCTCGTCAGCTCCGCCACTTTTTTGCCACGGTAGCTCAGTTGGTAGAGCAGCGGACTGAAAATCCGCGTGTCGTTGGTTCGATTCCGACCCGTGGCACCATTGTTACCAAAGTCAAATGTATGTTATAATTAGAGTGTGCGGAAGTAGCTCAGCGGTAGAGCATCGCCTTGCCAAGGCGAGGGTCGCGAGTTCGAATCTCGTCTTCCGCTCCATTTATGCGGCGACATAGCCAAGTGGTAAGGCAGAGGACTGCAAATCCTCCATTCCCCGGTTCAAATCCGGGTGTCGCCTCCAATTGCCGATAAAAACAGTAAATAGAGGTTAAAAACCGTCTACTGTAAGAAGCAGACGGTTTTTTGTATTTTTGGTTCTCAAATTAAATTCAGGGATAGTTTCTTTGTTAACATTCCTTTTTGGGGAATATTAGCCATAAGAAACACCTCCTTTTCGTAACCTAGTATGGTTATTAGAACCCGCAGAAATACACATTTCTTAGTTATTGTCGAAACGATTAAAACAAGTTATATTTAATAGGATGCGGCACAGGTAAAAACTGCTATACCGCCCAGAGGGTGCGCAGATGAAAAATAAGCTATTATACTGGAGAATAAAAAAATCACCGGTAAAAGTGTCACCGGCACAGATAATCGTGCTCGGATACATTGTCTTTACTGTTTTAGGTGCTTTATTGCTTAGCCTTCCCATTTCGCTCAACCCGGGGGTTGAGCTTAGTTTTATTGATGCTCTTTTCACCGCGACCAGTGCGATCAGCGTAACCGGGCTTACCGTAGTTAGCACGGTGGAAACCTTTAGCATTGCCGGCCGCGGATTTTTGCTTTTTCTCCTGCAGTTCGGAGGAATCGGGATCATGACCTTGGGCACCCTGATCTATGTGCTGCGCGGCAACCAGATCAATCTTAGAGAACGGATGATGATCAGGGTTGACCAGAATCAGACCTCGCTAGGGGGCATGGTTAACCTGATGCTTTTTATTTTTAAAGTTGCTGTTGTCTTTGAGCTGCTAGGCACGCTTATCCTGACCATTCACTTCATCAATAATTTAGGGATGTCATTTCTGGATGCTTTAGGCATGGCTTTTTTCCACAGCGTATCGGGTTTCACGAATACCGGGCTTGCTCTGTTCGACAACAGCCTGCAGAACTTCAGTCAAGACTATGTGGTGCAAAATGTTATGTTTGTTTTGCTTATTGCAGGCGCCATCGGGTTTCCGGTATTACTTGAGCTTTATTCCAACATTAAAGCCCGGCGCAGTTTAAACCGTTTAAAATTTTCCCTTTATACTAAAGTGACCACCATAACCTTCGGCTTACTGTTAGTGGCGGGTTTTATAGTAGTCCTGGTAGCTGAGTTTGACGGCCCACTAGCAGGTATGCCCTGGCACCAAAAAATTTGGGTAGCCCTATTCCAGTCGCTGACAACGCGAAGCGGCGGCTTCTCTACCGTAGATATCAGCGTCTTTCAACAATCAACACTGTTGTTTTTCTGCCTGCTAATGTTTATCGGAGCCTCTCCCAGCAGCTGCGGCGGCGGTATACGTACTACCACCCTAGCCGTGCTGGTATTCAGCATGTTTGCCATTATCCGGGGTAAAACAAGTGTAAAAGTGTACCGGCGTGAGCTCTTTCAGGAGGATATTATGCGGGCAAATACAGTTTTTTTTATATCAATATGTCTTGTTATTGGTTCTGTGATCTTACTCTCAATACTAGAAAATGCTACTCTTATGGAAATACTGTTTGAAACCTGTTCAGCATTCGGCACCACCGGCCTCTCCCTGGGAATAACAGCCGGACTGAGCACTGCCGGGAAGGTAGTCATGATTTTTCTCATGTTTGTCGGACGTATTGGAATAGTAGCTTTAATGCTGGTATTTCACAAAAGAAATCCTGAAGACAGGTACCATTATATTAAGGAGCATTTAATTATCGGCTGACAATTAGGCCATTGAATGACCTGTCAACCCTAAATTTAAGACTAAGCACTGTTCATTGACATCAATAGTCACTATATTTTATAATATATTAGTTAGTAATTTAACCAAAACCTAAAAACATCTAAAAATGTATTAGCTGGGGAAAATAAACAATGAAAAGTATGCGTGTCTAGAAGCACGCTATCGAGGAGCTGTAAATAATTCTAGTGAGGTGGATGAATGGATGATATAAAAGATGTTGCTAAAGAAGTAGTAGCTTCCATATTGCCTGTTACTGTACTGGTGATTACCTTACAATTAATTCTTTTTGACAAACCCGGCTATATAGTCACTCAATTCATTGTCGGCGCGATTATGGTGGCAATTGGATTAGGCTTGTTTCTTATTGGAGTTAAGGTTGGTTTATTACCTTTGGGAGAAGCCATTGGTTCGGAACTTCCCGCGCGAGGTTCAGTAATATTTATGTTATTTTTTATATTTGTAGTTGGCATAGCAATCACTTTAGCCGAACCAGATATCCGTGTGCTAACACACCAAATTGATAGTATTTCAGGCGGCGCTATATCAAAAAATCTACTGATCTCTTTTGTTGGGGTTGGAGTAGGTTTGTTTTTGGCTATCGCCGCAGTAAGAGTGCTGCTGGGTATTCCAATGAGCTATATATTAACCGGTAGCTTTCTAGCTTTATTCATCTTATCCGCTTTTGTTCCCCCGCATTTTATCCCCATAGCTTTTGACTCGGGCGGTGTAACCACAGGACCACTGACCGTACCGTTCATTATTGCTCTCGGAGTAGGTATTACGTCTGTATTAAGTGGTAAAAGCTCCATGAGCGACAGCTTTGGTTTCGTAGGACTGTCCGCACTAGGTCCGGTAATAGCAGTAATGTTATTGGGTGTGATGTATGGATGAGGGATATCATCATATTTGAAGGCATAACCCAAATTTCCCTGGAAGTAGCTATGTCTCTTTCACTTCTTTTAATTATATTTCTTATATTTCAATTCTTTTTTCTAAAGTTCCCCTGGGAGGAAGTTAAACGAATATTAGTTGGTATGTTCTTATCTTTTATCGGGCTATCGCTGTTTCTTCAGGGTGTCCATGTAGGTTTTTTGCCCACCGGCACTTTATTAGGGGAGCAAATGGGCCAGTTGGCAAATTGGGCGGTAATTCTTATCGGCATATTAATGGGTTTTGTCGTGATCATAGCTGAACCGGCCGTGCGTGTATTGAATTATGAAGTAGAGCAGGTATCAGGAGGATTGATTAGGCAGCGGGTAATGCTGTATACTATGTCGATAGGGGTGGCCGTCGCCTATGCCCTGGCCATGATACGGATCATATACGGCATTCCGCTTTTATATATTCTTGCTCCAGGATATTTACTGGCTTTAATCATAGTTCGTTATTCATCACCTACCTTTATTTCGGTGGCCTTTGATTCAGGTGCAGTAGCTACAGGCCCGATGAGCGCCACTTTTATTATGGCCATGGCCGTAGGGGTAGCTTCCGGTACAGCGGGTAGAGACCCGTTAATGGATGGATTTGGCTTAATTGCTTTAGCTACTCTTGCGCCAATATTATCAGTATTAATTCTGGGAATATTGTTTGGGGGGAAAAAGTTAGATCATGAAGATGAGCAGGGATCACGAGTTAATAGTAACAATTATTAAAAGGGGTATGGCGGAAAAAATCGTTAATGCGGCTAAACGCGCCGGGGCCAGGGGCGGCACTATCTTGCACGGGCGCGGTGTGGGCATACACGAACAGAAAAAGCTGCTGGGAATTGCCATAGAACCGGAAAAAGAAATAATTCTAACGTTAATACATAAAGATAAAACCAATGCAGTGTTACAAGCTATTGTCGAAGCAGGGAACCTGCAAAAACCAGGCACGGGCATTGGTTTTGTTATTGATGTTGAAAAAGTTGTGGGAATCATATCTTTAGTGGAGGAATCTGAAAAATAGGCCACAACGGAACGGGCGCAAAATTTTAGTAGCTTTGCTTTCTTAGAAAACGTCACGGGATTACACCGTGACGTTTTTTCGATAGAACAAAATACAGAAAAACTTTTATATTAAAGCAGGCTTTTTTAGTATTTTTGTTTAACATTATATACATTATTTTTTTTACATTATTTTTTAGATGATTGGAGGGTGTATTAATATGCGTTTTACTCCGAAATCAGAGCTGGACCAACGAGTTGCCAAACTACAGGATAGATTAAGGCAACAGGGAATTGATGGGGTTATCATTGTGCAAAACGCCGACCTTTTTTATTTTACCGGGACTATTCAGCAATCCCACCTGTTTGTACCGGCCGAGGGCAGGCCGGTACTACTAGTCAAAAAGAGCTATGAGCGCGCCCGGGAAGGGTCCGCCCTGGATAATATCGTCTATCTGGACAGCCTCAAGGAGATGACGGCGGTGCTGCAAACCTATGGCTACAGCGATTTTAAAACCCTGGGCTTTGAACTGGATGTGCTGCCCACAAACTTGTACCTGCGCTATCAGAAACTCGTTAGCCCGGCCAATATAGTCGATGTCAGCCCTCTAATCCGCACCGTGCGCATGATCAAATCGCCTTACGAGTTGGAAATATTCAGGGATGTGGCCAAAATACACTTCGAGGCTTTTTCCTTTATCAGAGATAATTTGCGTGAGGGGATGTCCGAGCTAAAGCTGGCCGGGCTGGTTGAAGCGTTTTCCAGGGAAAAAGGTCACCCTGGTTTAGTGAGAATACGGGGATTCAATCAGGTTTTGACTCAAACCCTTGTAGCATCCGGGGAAAATACCGGTCCTAGTTATTTCTGGGGAGCCGTCGGGGGTAAAGGGGTCTCCCCGGCTTTTGCGCAAGGCGCCAGCGATAAGCTGATTGGCCGGAACGAATCTATTTTTGTAGACTACGGCTTTGTTTTGGACGGATACATGTTGGACCAAACCAGAATTTTTTGCATCGGGAAGCTGCCGGACCACCTGGTCCAGGCCTACGCGGTGGCAGTCGACATCCTGGAACAGATGAAGCAGCTAGCCAAGCCGGGAGTGGCCTGCGGTAAACTATACGACCTGGCACGGCAATTAGCTGATGAAAGTGCTTTTGGAAAACATTTTACGGGCTTTCCGACACCTTTGGCGTTTGTCGGTCATGGCATCGGCGTCGAACTGGACGAATTACCGGTAATTGGGCACGGGTTTGAAACACCCCTGGAGGAAGGCATGGTCTTCGCCCTGGAGCCCAAATTCACTTTTCCGGACGGCGCCGTAGGGATTGAAAATACCTATTTGGTTACTAAAGATGGGCTGGAAACCCTGACTGTATTTGATGAGGGAATCCTGTATGTTTAAGACCCCGCAGAGGTCACCGTCCACTTACTTCTTATCCCACATTAGGCAGTTTGTTTGCTTCAAACCGTTGCGACGTGGTGAATTTCACCACGTGCTCATATTGCTTTGGCCGAATCGATTTTAAAACCGTATTTGATCATCACTATAATTACATATATACTATTGTAGGAATTATATTAAAGTAAAAATGGATGTTATTCTGGGAGGCTTTGTACTATGGGCAGTGTATATGATGTATTAATGGAGCGGGGCTATATTAAGCAGATGACTCACCAGGAGCCTTTAATAGAATTACTGGAGAAAGAAAAGGTTACTTTTTATATAGGCTTTGACCCAACTGCAGACAGCCTGCATGTAGGGCATTTTTTACAGTTGATGGTCATGGCCCATATGCAACGGGCAGGTCACAGGCCGATTGCTTTAATTGGCGCGGGTACGGCAATGGTGGGGGACCCAAGCGGCAAAACGGATATGAGAAAATTAATGACTCGGAAAATTATCCAGCATAATGCGGAGTGCTTCAAGAAGCAGTTCTCGGCTTTCCTTGATTTTAGCGAAGATAAAGCGATTATGGTGGATAATAGTGAATGGTTATTAGAATTAAACTATGTTGACTTTCTTAGAGAAATCGGCATTTATTTTTCAGTGAACAGGATGCTTACAGCTGAATGCTATAAGAACCGGCTGGAAAAGGGCCTGACATTTTTAGAATTTAATTATATGTTGATGCAGGCGTATGATTTTCTGGAACTGTATCGAAAATACGGCTGTACCATCCAGTTGGGCGGAGACGACCAGTGGTCTAATATTTTAGCCGGAGCAGATCTAATCAGAAGAAAAGAAGGCGCCGAGGCCTATGGGCTAACCTTTACCTTGCTCACCACCAGTGAAGGCAAAAAAATGGGGAAAACAGAAGCCGGCGCGCTTTGGCTTGATGCCGAAAAGACAAGCCCTTATGACTTCTACCAGTACTGGCGCAATATTAATGACCCGGACGTGGAAAATTGTCTGGCGTTGTTGACTTTTCTTCCCCTGGAAGAGGTAAGAAGGCTAGGCCGGCTGCCTGGTGAAAAAATAAATGAGGCTAAAAAGGTGCTGGCTTACGAGGTAACCAAACTAATTCATGGGGAAGAAGCAGCTATAAAAGCCAGAGATGCGGCGGAATCTTTATTTGGTACGGGAGGAAGTATGGACGATGTTCCCGGTACTGCCCTGCCGTTTGAACGTGCTCACCAGGGAATCGGGATCCTGGACTTAATGCTGCAGGCAAAGATAATAGCTTCCAAAGGTGAGGGGAGACGGTTGATTACCCAGGGTGGTGTAACCGTCAATGGGGTGAAGGTCACAGATGTCTACCAGGTGCTTGAGGATAAAGATTTCCCGGATGGAAAGTTAATGCTTAAAAAAGGAAAAAAGGTTTACCACCAGATTGTCCTTGAGTAAAAAAGTAAATAGACGAATTATTTTCACTAAAAATTCGACCCGGGCTTGGGAGCCTGGGTTTTTTTTTCCGGAAACAATCATAAATTAGTTATGAACATAATTGACTTACTATTTCAGCTGCTTTTTGACAGAAGATCAAGCTAGGGTAGCGGGGGTGAATTCTTGTTAAAAAGAAGACGGCCTTACCTAAAGGGTTTTGCTATTTTGACGGCTGTAATCACTGTGCTTATATCTTTAATTTATGTTGATTTTATGCTCAAAGATGTTTTTTACAAATCTGCAGAGATCAAAGCAATTCAGTTGGCGACTGAAGCAATGCAAAATTCCATACTACAAGAAGCAGCTAATGAAAATCTCCAGTATCAGGATTTAGTCATCGTCCATAAAGATGAACAGGGGCGGGTGGCAATGATGCAAGCGAACACGATAATAGTTAACCGGATTGCATCGTCTACCATCATGGCCGTACAAAAGAATTTAGAGGATTTGAGGTGGAAGTCTTTTAGCATACCACTCGGTGAGATTTTTGGGGTACCCTTACTGGCGCGTTACGGTCCGGGTATTAAGTATAGTATTATGCCCGCGGGAACGGTCCGGTTTAGTATTAATGATCGCTTTGATGCGGCCGGTATTAATCAAACCAGGCATACCATCTACCTTAACCTTGATACAAACGTACGCATAATTGTACCATCAAAGGCAGGCGAGGTAGTAGTTTCTACCCAGGTGCCGCTAACCGAAAATATTATCGTCGGGAACATACCCAATACTTTTGTGACCATACCCAGCGGTATTTTCGGCAGCGGCATGATTAAATAAGATTATTCCCTTCAAATGATCAATATTTTCAGAATACTCCTTGACAGATAGCGACACACTATGATAAATTAATAAACGTTGCAGAGCTAGTAGAAACAAAGGTAAGCAAGCTATAAATTACCTATTGACACTAGTCGGCAATAAATGATAAGATAACAAATGTCGCCGCTAACGCGGTGACGAAAAATGAGACAAGCGGTCTTTGAAAACTAAACAGTGGATGGATGGAAATAAACACATGACTCTCGTCAAAGCGAAAGCGAAAAGAGAGTAGTAATTTCGAAGCAACAACTAAGAGCCAAATATCAAACTTTTGATATATTTTACGGAGAGTTTGATCCTGGCTCAGGACGAACGCTGGCGGCGTGCCTAACACATGCAAGTCGAACGGAGCTTACTATGAAACGCAAGTCGAATTATAAGCTTAGTGGCGGACGGGTGAGTAACGCGTGGATAACCTGCCTGTTAGATCGGGACAACACCGGGAAACTGGTGCTAATACCGGATACGCTCGCTTGTGCGCATG
>JAQVOX010000117.1 GCA_028702435.1 Desulfotomaculaceae bacterium
GTGCATCGGAAGGGAGCAGAAACTAATGAAACGGATCTTAGGGATTGTTTCTTCACAGCGCGCAGCGGGAAACTCGTAGATATTAACTAAGGCTGCGATGGAGGCCACAGGAGCGGACAACCAAAAAGAAATAATTAGGTTGACAGACCTGGATATTAAGGCCTGTAAAGGCTGTTATAGTTGTTTGCCGCCGGATGTTCCCTGTCATATCAAGGATGACCTTAACTATCTGCTGGATCGGATCAGGGCGGCCGATGCCGTGGTTTTGGCTTCACCCTGCTATTTCCTGGGACCACAGGGCAGTATCAAAATGCTGCAAGATAGATTCCTTTCGATAAGCAATAGCTGCCGGGAATTTGCAAATAAAACCTGTATCACCATTACCACTCACGGAGTGCCAAATGTTATGGGCTATACTGAGATGGCTTTAAATGTCACGGCTAGGTTTATGAACTTGAAACTGATTGACAGTGGCAGTTTTATCGGGGCTAGTCCTGCTGAAGTATTGGAAGACCCCAAAAACCTGGAAAAGGTCCGGCAAATGGGCCGGGGCCTGGTAGATCCTGAATACCGGCGCATTCCTAAAGCCGGCGAGTGTCCGGTCTGTTGGAGCGATATTCTTCGTTATGACGGGACATCTGTAATCTGCCCCTTCTGTGGTACTAAAGGTGAAATCAAGGTGGAGGGACAAGAGGCCAGGCTAGTCTTTTATCCTCAGGCTGATCATCGTTTCAGCGACGAGGGAAGACGGCAGCACTTCGATGAGTTTCTTAACCGGAAAAAACAGGAGTTCATCGCTAAAAGGCACTTCTATAAAGAACTGCAGACCCCTTATCTGTCTATGGACTGGTGGATAAGTCCACCTGGAAACAGTCGGTAAGAAAGGGAGGAATATCCCCCCTTTCTTAAAACGAAGCAGCCTTGGGCAGATCCATGCCGGGTGCAAACCAGCTATAATCAATATCCGGGAAGATATTATTTGTGTTTTCCAAATAACTTAGGTGTCCCTCATCAATACGGTTTTCATTAATTTCACTGTACAACCTTAAGAAGTTCAAGATATGAGTCTTGGTGCGCTTTACCGCATATTCCACCATCGTGCCGGTGCTCATAATAAAAGCCCAGTCACTGCTTTGTGCCAGAAGAAGCTCTCTGGCGGCCTGGTTTAGCGCCCGCCGGTGCAGGCCTCCGGCATTATGGTGCTGGTTGGCTAATTTGGTCATCATTTCCGCCGCCATATGCAAATGCCGGTAAATCCAATCGTTTGCGCCGCATAGCCAAACCTCATGGTAACCTTTGTTGCCCCAGCTTGATGAGCACGGAGTGGCCACCTGGTTGCAGGGAAACCTTTGCAAGTAATCGGAAGGAGTGACCATTTCAATGGTGTCTTGATCAAAAGCAATTTTACGAATCAGGTAATCCAGCCATTTCGGCCCTTCATACCACCAGTGTCCGAAAAGCTCGGCATCATAAGGCGCCACAATTATGGGAGGTCGGTCCATCAGGCCGGCCAGGTGGTTGACCTGGTGTTGGCGGTTGAACATGAAGTTACCGGCGTGCTGTGCCGCTTTTTCATCGGCCCGCCAGTGATTATATGGTTCCTTTTGACTTAAGTCAACCTTACCTGTAATCTTGTAATATTTGATACCGGTGTGAATTCTAATCCCGTCGGGATGAATATAGGGTCCAATATAGCCCTGATCAAGATCATACCCGATGTCCCGGTAGAACTCTCTGTATTCGAAATCGCCGGGGTAGCCTTCCTGTGTACTCCAGACTTGTTTTGACGACTCTACATCCCGGCCAAAGGCGGCCACTCCGGAAGGGCAGTAAATTGGCGCAAAAATGCCAAAGCGCGGCCGGTGTGAAGCATACAGTATACCGTGTGAATCGGTAAAAAAGAATTTTATACCGTTTTCTTTGAGTATTTCATCAATACCCGGAGCATAAGCGCATTCCGGCAACCAGATTCCGGCGGGTGGTCGGCCCAGTAGCCTAGTGTGCAGGTCAATAGCGGTTTTGACCTGACCCCGCACTGCCTCCGGGCAAAGCATCATTAAGGGCAGATAGCCGTGCGTAGCGCCACAGGTGATAATTTCGAGACGGCCCAGATCTTGGAATTTTTTAAAGGCAGACACAAGATTACGATTATACCGGTCACAAAAAATGCTGCGGGCATCATGGAAACTTTTTTTATACATTAAAGCCGTTTCATGAAAGGGGCTTCCGTAGGTACGGCCTTCTTCTTTATCGATCAGTTCAATCAACTTATCCAAATGCTGCACATAGCGCTCCTGCAGAAGCGGATCTGTAAACATTGAGAGCAGCGGTGGGGTAAGGGTAATAGTAATCCGGAACTTTACCTGCTCTTCGATCAGTTGATCAAATATTTTAATTAATGGAATGTATGTTTCGGTAATCGCTTCATATAGCCATTTTTCTTCTAAAAAATCTGCGTGTTCGGGGTGGCGAACGTAAGGCAGGTGTGCATGTAAGACCAGACATAGATAACCTTTAGACATAGTTAACTCCTTTCAATGGCAGAGCTTTATAGAAATTATATGATCATTAATCTTTCCGGCTAAAGCCCGGAGAGCTGATTCCGAGAGGCACTACACCTTTACGCAAGGCATGTTCCTCAACGATCATGGGCGAACTGATACCATATTGGAACCTACCTATGGAACGATAAAGACCTTCGATCCACATCCATTCCTCATCCAAACGGTCAGATAAAGAAGCCCGGGGTGTGGTAACGGTATTAGATCTTAATAAAGTTATAAAGCGCCCGTCCGAGAACATCCGGCCCAGGTCGATGCAGAACGTACGATCCGGTTCACCTACTTGTATATACCAGTTGTCTATGTTTTCGCTAACATGAATGTCTGTGTAACCGATCGCGTTTTTACCATTAAAATCAACATCGGTTATATCATATACTCTTAGCACCGGATGGGTAGCGGACCAGGCTTCCGGCCCGTAATTATTGGTAAATTGCTCATTTTTGGTAGCCGTTAACTCCCAGTAGGCAAAAAGCCAGTGGGGATCTCGCACCATCAGGATCATCCTGTCCATGCCGTAATGATGAGGCAACTCAGCTTCTAATGACTGGTTTTTTGGCGGTTTTAGGGCAATATCGTTACTTAATTCACTGGAAAACTCCTCATTAAATAAAGGAGCAGGAATTAAAAAGCCCCGATGATCATTTTTTTTCGCTGTGCGGCTTTGGATTAATGGCCATAAAAAAATACCCGAAACCAATATTAACATTATAGCCCCAAAAAGCCATGGAAACAGAACATTCATGAATAAGCCCCCCTTTAAAAAATATTTAGATTAGCAAGCAAAGACTACGTGGCATAATAGAAGTAACCTGAAAGCTTTTTTTATTATTGCCCGGACGAAAAATGTTTATTTACAATCTTCAAGTTTAAAAAAATAATTTAGAGAAAGGAATAAAAAGAGTGGCAGGTTTTATTGAAGAAGTATCGAATAAAAAGCAACATCAGTGAAATAAAGGGGCGAAAAAATTGAAAAAAAAACAACGTCATGCAGGAGAAATTTTCTAAAATATTAGAGATAATGGATAAAACCTATCCTAGCGCTGGCACGGCTTTAAAGTATAACACGCCTTTTGAGCTACTGGTGGCGGTGATCCTGTCCGCCCAGTGCACTGATCAACAAGTAAACCGGATAACCGCCGGTCTATTTAAAAAATATAATACCCCACAGCAGTTCGCGGCGCTATCCCCTGCGGAGCTGGCTAAAGAAATTAAGAGCTGCGGGCTGTACCGGAACAAAAGCAAATACATAGTTGAAGCTTCCCGGGCCATTATAGCAAGACATGTCGGCCAGGTGCCCCGGTCCCGGGCAGAACTGGAAGCGTTGCCTGGGGTCGGGCGCAAGACTGCCGGGGTGGTTGCGGGAGTGGCCTTTGGGGTCGGTGTGTTGCCGGTTGACACCCATGTGCAGCGGGTTGCCCGGCGGCTTAATCTCTCCGTGGCTAAAGATCCATCTAATATCGAAGAAGACCTGTCGGCCTATGTTTTACCTCACAAGCGCATGGCGGTGCACCACAGGTTCATCGCCCATGGCCGCCAAACCTGCTCAGCCAGACGGCCGGCCTGCGGCAGCTGTTGTCTGAAAGAATTCTGCTGCTACCCGGCGAAAGAAGGTGAGAACTTATGCACGTAGTTCTTG
Organism: Desulfotomaculaceae bacterium; assembly: GCA_028702435.1. GTDB lineage: Bacteria > Bacillota > Desulfotomaculia > Desulfotomaculales > Pelotomaculaceae > MVQL01. The sequence goes on from JAQVOX010000117.1 coordinate 4,201, forward strand.
TGGAGCCCGAAATACCGGCTAACACGGGGAATATCGCCCGGACCTGTGCTGCCACCGGGTCCACTTTACACCTAATCCGGCCACTGGGTTTTTCCACCGATGATAAATACTTGAAGCGTGCCGGGTTGGACTACTGGTACCTGGTTGAGGTGATCTATCATGACAGTTTTAGGGAATTCTTAGCCTGTTATCCCTACTGCCGTCTATATTTGTCTACTACCAAAGCCTCCCGCTCGTATACTGATGTTTCTTATGAACCGGATTCCTTCCTGGTCTTTGGCCCGGAAACCAGAGGACTTTCTAAAGAAATACTTGACGCCTATCCACAGAGCCAAATTCGCATTCCGATGGTCGATGGGGCTAGGTCCTTAAACCTGGGGAATTCGGTGTCGGTGGTGTTATACGAAGCGCTTAGACAGCAAGGCTTTGGCGGGCTAAAGTAACTAATTTATAATAAATTGTCTGCGAAAGAGATGATTTTTCTTTTGTTTACACATTTGCACCTACACTCTGAATACAGCCTGCTCGATGGTGCGGCCCGGATTAAAGGTGTCGTAGCCGAGGCCAAGAATATGGGCATGCCGGCTTTGGCCATCACCGATCACGGGGCTATGTACGGCGTGGTGGACTTTTACAAGGCCTGCCGGAAGGCCGGGATTAAGCCTGTCCTCGGTTGCGAAGTCTATGTAGCGCCGCGCACCATGTCTGACCGCACACCGCGCGTTGATGATAGATATTACCATTTGGTGCTGCTAGCTGAAAACAATGAAGGCTACCATAACCTGTTAAATATTGTTTCTCTGGGCTTTACTAAAGGTTTTTACTATAAACCCAGGGTGGACAAGGAAGCATTGGCCCGTTACAGCAAGGGGCTTGTCGCTTTGAGCGGGTGCATTGGCGGAGAAATAGCCTCTAAAATCCTGGGCGGGGAAAATGAGCAGGCCAGGCAGTCAGCCGGACAGTACCTGGACATTTTTGGCCCGCAAAACTTTTTCCTTGAGTTCCAAGATCATGGCTTTGAAGAGCAGCGCATTGCCAATAGGGAACTTCTAAATATTCACCGGGAGATGGGTATACCCCTGGTGGCTACCAATGATGTGCACTATATCCGGCGTGAAGACGCTAGGAACCAGGATGTGCTCATGGCGATTCAAACCGGTAAAAGTGTGGATGATCCGAGCCGGATGAAGTTTCAATCTGAAGAACTGTATTTGAAGAGCCCAGAAGAGATGAACCTGCTTTTTGGCCATATTCCCCAGGCTATTGAAAACACTTGGCAGATTGCCGAACGCTGTGACGTAGAAATGGATTTCGGCAATTATTTATTACCCCATTATGCAGTCCCGACGGGCTTTACTGTCGACACTTATCTGGAAAAGCTTTGTACTGAAGGTATCCGCCGGATTTTTGGCGAGCCCGGTGAAGAAATCACGAAAAGGCTGAGGTATGAACTTGGCGTCATTAAGCAGATGGGCTATTCAGCCTACTTTCTAATTGTTTGGGATTTTATCCATTTTGCTAAACAGACCGGTATTCCAGTCGGACCGGGCCGGGGATCTGCCGCCGGAAGCCTGGTGGCCTATAGTTTGGGCATAACTAATATTGACCCGATCAAGTACGGGCTGTTGTTTGAACGGTTTCTGAATCCGGAGCGAGTGTCGATGCCGGATATTGACGTTGACCTTTGCTTTGAGCGGCGTAGTGAGGTGATCGATTATGTCGTGCAAAAATATGGTGCGGATAAAGTGGCGCAGATTATCACCTTTGGTACGATGGCAGCGAGGGC
>JAQVOX010000118.1 GCA_028702435.1 Desulfotomaculaceae bacterium
CAGCAACGCCACCGTCTGTATTCCTGTGCCGGAAATTGTGCATTAAATGGGTGCGGCAGCCGCTGCGCGCAGGTAACCCCGTTTTAAACGGTTTCAATAAATAAAACATTATAGGAAGGTAGGAATCGTATGAAAAGAAACCTGAAACCAGTGATTTTAGCCGCCCTGCTTGTGCTTGCCCTGCTGCTGCTCACAGCCTGCGGACAGTCAACCTCTGCTACGGGTCCGGGCGCTGCGGATTCCAAGGCGGAAACCGTTGAAATAACCGATGTGGGCGGCAGAAAAGTTACCGTCCCGGCGCCGGACAAGCTGGAACGGGTATACCCTACCGGAACGAACAGCCTGGTGGCGTTGTATACCATTGCCCCCGATAAAATGACGGCGGCGCCTAATACTGCGCCAAATCCCTTTAGCGAGGGACAAAAAAAGTTTCTTCATCCCTCGGTACACGACCTACCCAATTTTGGCACGCAATCCGGCAACGGGACGCTGAATCTTGAGGCCATTAAGGCGGGGGATGTGCAGGTGCTGCTTGGCGGCACCGTAGGTAAAGTAACGCAAAACGATATCTCATCAGCCGATGAACTGCAAGCCCAGCTTCAGATACCGGTGGTGCTGATCAGCGGGGATATGGATGATTTCGCCCAAACCTATGAACTCCTCGGCCGGATGCTCGGTCGTGAGGAGGAGGCAGCAAAACTGACGGCCTATTGCCAGGATATTATGGAACAAGTGACCGCTGTTGCGGCGCAGATTCCGCCTGCGGAGCGCACCGCCCTGTATTATGCCGAGGGTGCGGACGGACTGGCCACCGAACCCCCGCATTCCAGCCGCTCGGTTGTTTTTAACAAGGCCGGCGCCAGAAATATCGCCGAGGTTGAAGCGCTGTCCGGTTTTGGTCAGACTGCCGTATCGATGGAGCAGGTCTTGAACTGGAACCCGGAGGTTATTATTGTGCAAGGCGGCAGCGATGCTTATAAAAAGATTAAAACCGACTCCAACTGGTCCAAGATAGACGCCGTGAAGAACGGGCGTGTTTACAAGATGCCGGACACGCCTTTTAGTTGGGCGGACCGGCCGCCTTCCGTAAACCGTTTTATCGGGCTCCATTGGATAGCGTATCTGCTTTATCCGGATTTATACAATATCGATATGATTGATGTTGCCCAGGATTACTACCAGGTGATGTATCATGTGGATATTTCCCGTGCGGACATGGAGGAGCTTTTAAAAGAATCCTTGCCTAACTGAGTTTAGCGGCCGGCCGGGCTTTAAGGAGTCCGGTCGGTTTAATCATTGGCGGACAGGATGTGAATAACTTGATGTTGGACGGCAAGAATGACCTGGAGTATTTTCTTCATCTATATGAACAGGGAAGGGACAACACGAAAATAAAACGTAACACCCTGGAAACCTGGGACGAACGCGCCGAGCGCTGGGGGCGCGAATTAAGTACGGATTGCCCGTTCCGGCGCGCTGTGGATGAGCGTGTGCTGCATACGGCGCGGTACCTGCGCGCGCGGGGGATACTGGGTGAAAATTCAAATGTTATTGATATCGGTTGTGGTCCCGGCCGGTATGCGGCCGAGTTTGCGCGCACGGCAGGCCATGTGACCGGCATAGACCTCTCTAAGCGGATGCTGGATTTCGCCGCAGATTATGCCCGGGAGCAAGGGCAGGAAAATGTCTCGTTTATCCCCTGCGATTTTGGGGAGATAAACGTTGAGCAGCAAGGGTGGGCGCAGAAATTTGACCTTGTATTTTCTTCCATCACCCCTGCTGTGGGCACTTGGGAAGGACTTGAAAAATCCATGCAAATGAGCAGGGGGTTTTGTTTTCACAGCAATTACATTCACTGGTATGACGAGCTGGAACAACAGATAGCGCGGGATGTCTTTCAGCTTGCATCCTATTCCAGGCCCATGGTGGCTTTGGGTCGGCGTAAGCACTATGCCCTCTGTAATCTGTTGTTTCTCAAAGGCTATCAGCCGGAAACACGGTATCACCGGCAAAAAAGAGATGACAGTGGCGAAATTAACCTTGATCTGGCTGGATACTATGCTTCACTTTTTACGGACGATAAAGCGAGTCTCGAAAAAAACACCCGGCTTGTCTACCGCTACCTGGAAACAAAGGCGGACAAAAAAGGCGCGGTGCGCCAGTGCTCCGAACGCTCGTACGCTTGGATTCTGTGGGATGTGCGCTTGAATACCGGAGTCCGGTAATAGAAAAAATGTGATCTGGCAAAATCTCTTGGTCCCATAGCATGGTCGGTTTATCCAACAAAAACCTTCAGGCGTTACCTGAAGGTTAAATTTTTAAATCTATTCTTCTTCGTCACGTATACAAGAATCAATTACCGGTGCACTACATTCAGGATCTCTTGCAATTACCCGTGGTCGAGCTGAGAAAACTAAGGGAATTTGAACATTTATTTTTTGTTGCACTGTAAAGCAACATACCTTATCTTTTATTGGTTTTTCTTCCCGATCCTCAGAGCGTTCACATGGACTGACTACTGGATTTCCGACACAGAAACATCTGATTTCTCCGACCTCAATTTTAGGGAAAATTATTATATCAGCTTCCAAACAAACTGTCTCATTTACAACTACAGGGCATTGGGCTGTTGGCAATGGCTTTAAGCAAAGCTCTTCCATTTCAAGATCACCTTCCGGTAGGTTATTATGATCCAGCTTATTCACAGACTTAGGTTTTGGTAACAAAAAACAAGAAAAATTCTCATTAAGCAGACAATTTAGAACCTGGAAAAAACTCATTATGCCTGTTTGGTTTATCCTGGGACAAAGGGGATGTACCTTCCTGCATTCAGCGATAAATTTTATGGGAAATCGTACCTCAACACCCAATGGTAAACCCTCCAATAAGAAATCTACTAACCAGTATATTAATTCAGATGTGTATTTGTTAAAAAAAACCCGCCATAAGACGGTTTTATTAGTTAATGGAAAATTTGGTATTAACAGAAATAGGACAGGTTGTCGGGGTAGCTTTATATTGCCGGGTATTAGCTTGCCTAAAGCCGGAATGGCCCTGTTAGAACACAGCCAATACAATTCTCTGAAAACCGGTGTCATTGGCTGAGCCATGTCCAGCGATACTAATCAGTTAAAGGGTACCAGTTAGTATACTAACTCGACAAGGTGTCCGGATGTTGCCGAAATGCTATCCAGATCCATCAAAATATGCAACCTAAGGGCAGTTTTGACGGCTGTCCTTTATTTTATGTCTATTTTGCTCGATTTCACGTTGTTGCTTATATATTTTAAGATCACATTTTCAATAATAACTCCGACTATAGCTCCAATCATACCGCCCAAGAGTGTACCAACTATTGGGCTGCCTCCAAAACCCCAGATAAAACCAAGGTTAAGCCCCACAGTCATACCAATGAATAAACCGTTAAGATTTGTTGCCCTTGCAGGAAGTGATATCTTTTCATTGTAGAGTTGAAAATTAATATTTTTTGCTTCGTTATAGGCATGCCAAGGGGCAAAGGCATACAGGCAAGGATAAAACATAGCCCATTGAAAATTCACAATATCACGTGCTTCTGAAAAATTAGCATTGAACGTGTAATAGATTGACAGGTTTATATTCCCTAAGTTATTGAACAGCAATTCCAAAAATATAAAGGTAATACCAACAAGGTGATTTTGATTATATAATTGCCCCAATCCCGGAATGAATAGCGAACATACAAATGATACCCAAGGGGTTTTATATGAATAGCCAGTCTTAGTGCATTTTATCAATTTTTGTGCCTGTGAACACTTGGGGGGGTTCTTCCATCCAACCGTTTTCCATCATAATCTTTAATCCCTTTTCTGTGTACATCCCTACGTTCGCCTTTATTTGAGCATACTTTGCTGAAATATCATGCCTGGGTGATGCCGCCAATGAAACACCATATGCTCCGCCCCCGGAAGCATTCAAAGTAAGTACATGATCCATCATTAATTTATCTGAGAAAGGAGCAACAGTCGAATCAGTAACTCCTGCATCCCAAGGTAATGGGGCAGGTATACCATCTTCCCGAAGCATTGAGGTTAAGTCCTCGATTATGCCATCTGCTATTTTTGTTCCCTCCAACATATAATCCCGTACTTTTTCCAACTTTGCAACTTGGGCAAAGCCGGTTAAAAGAACACGTCCGATATGGTTAATCAAAACGGTTAAGTAGTCCATCTTTGATAAATCTGTTCTGCTGGTAACCTAGCTGTATCATATGCTAAACAAATATATTATCCCTAATAAAAATCCTATTATTCCATTTCTTACGTCCCCAAAGATACAAAAAGCTTCCGGTCTAAACCCCGGAAGCTTTGATTCCATTTATGTTTGTTAACTAGCGTCACATGAACGGGGTTTTTCTCCGTCTAGCGTGCTTGATCTTCCAGCGCCTTGAGCTTTACTGTATTCATTTAACTTCTTTTCCACCAGGCTCATGACACTCCACTCAGGATAGGAACCTTCAGCACCGGCCGTTCCGGCAATATTACCGCTCAGAAGCTCTATTCCTTCTTCGATATTGCTTACGGCGTAAATATGGAATCTGCCTGAATGAACGGCTTCCAGGACTTCATCTTTAAGCATTAGGTCATCTATATTTTGTGCCGGTATGATCACGCCTTGTTCCCCGGTCAAGCCCCGGGCCTGGCAGATATCAAAAAATCCCTCTATTTTTTCGGTAGCGCCGCCTATGGGCTGTATATCACCAAACTGGTTAACTGAACCGGTTACTGCGATGCTTTGTTTCAGGGGCAGGCCGGAGAGGCTGGAAAGAATTGCGTACAGTTCCGCGCTGGACGCGCTGTCTCCCTCAATGCCATTATAGAGTTGCTCAAAGGTTATTTGGGCGGTCAACCCCAGCGGTATTTTCTGGGCAAACTTTCCGCCCAAGTAACCGGCCAGGATCAGCACGCCCTTGGCGTGAATGTTACCGCTCATCTGGGCTTCCCGCTCAATATTAATAATGCCGCCCCTGCCCATGTACGTCCTGGCTGTGATTCGCACCGGACGCCCGAAGGCAAAACCACCCAATTCATTTACCGCCAGTCCGTTGACTTGACCAACAACACTGCCGCTGGTATCGATCATGATCTTACCATTAATAATAAATTCCTGTAATTTTTCCTCAATTCTGTTGGAGCGGTACCTGCGCTCTTTAATCGCCTCTTCCACGTGCTTTGCGTACACCAGCTCAGTGTCGTCATTCTGGGCCAGTGCCTCTGATTCATAGAGTATTTCGATGATCTCGTTGAAGCGGGCGGTTAGCTTATTCTGGCTGCCGGCCAGGTATGAACCGTATTCGGCTAGCTTGGCCACCCCGGTCCAGTCGAAGTGTTTCAAGTTGTGCTCCCGGCATATCGCGCTTACCAAAGATGCATATTTGCACATGTTTTCCAAACTCCGGGGCATTTCTGTGTCGAACTCCACCTTAACCTTAAATAATTTACGGAAGTCTTCATCAAAGGCGTAAAGAACCTGGTACAGTTGAGGGGAGCCGATCAAAATCACTTTAGCGTTAAACGGAACGGGCTCCGGCCGTAAAGTGACTGTTGGCACCAACCGGTATTGCTCTCCGATATTCTCCACAGTCGCCTGACGGTATTTGATCGCTTTTTTTAAAGTGTCCCAGACCAGAGGGTCGCCTAAAACGTCTTTAGCCTGCAAAATTAAATAACCGCCGTTAGCCCGGTGAATGGCGCCTGCTTTGACCATAGTAAAATTTGTGCTCACGGAAAAAACTTGGCTGCGATATTCAATTTTACCGAAAAGATTATAGTAGTTTGTGCTGGGTTCAAGAACCACCGGCGCACCGCCGTTTTGCTTATTGCTGACAAAAAGGTTGACTCTATAGCGGTTAAAAATGTCCGCTTCTTCCTGCTGAAACTGAGGTGGGAACGGCATTGCCGGTGG
>JAQVOX010000119.1 GCA_028702435.1 Desulfotomaculaceae bacterium
TTCCGGAAATTTTAGACGGCCGGGTCAAAACTTTGCATCCCCATGTACATGGCGGGATCCTTGCCTTGCGCAATGAAGACCATCTGGGCCAACTGGCCAAGCACGGCATTGCCCCGATTGACCTGGTGGTGGTGAACCTTTATCCCTTCCGGGAGACTGTGGCCAAACCCGGGGTCACCCTGGAAGAGGTTATTGAAAATATCGATATCGGCGGTCCGACAATGGTCCGCTCCGCAGCAAAGAATTACCGGCATGTGCTGATTGTGGTCAACCCGGCGCGTTACAGTGAAGTCCTCAATGCCCTGCGCCAGGGGGAAGTGGACAGCTCGCTCAGGCAAGCCCTGGCCCTGGAGGCGTTTTCCCACACGGCTTCCTATGACACGGCCATTGCTGCCTATTTGGAAGGGCTGGAGGAAAAGGACGAGCTGTTCCCACCTACCTGGGATATCTCGCTCAAGCGGGAGCAATTGCTTCGCTACGGAGAAAACCCGCACCAGCTGGCCGCGTTCTACCGCGATCCGGCCATAACCGGGACCTGTGCTGGCAAAGCCGTCCAATTATCCGGCAAAGAGATGTCTTATAATAATATCGGTGACCTGGATTCGGCCTTTGAGCTAGTCCGTGAATTTACCGCTCCTGCCGCGGTAATAGTCAAACATAACAACCCGTGTGGCTGTGCTTGTTCTGTTCAACTGCATGACGCCTACCTGAAGGCCCTCGAATGCGATCCTGTTTCGGCCTATGGCGGCATTGTCGCCCTGAACCGGGTGGTGGACGCGGCCACGGCGGCAGAAATGGCCAAAATATTCCTGGAGGTTATCATTGCGCCGGGCTACCAGGAGGATGCGCTGGAGATTTTGAAAAAGAAATCCGCCCTGCGGGTGCTGGAAACCGGCGCCATTACCGGGCAGACCAACGACCGCTTTGTTTACCGGAAAGTTAACGGCGGTCTATTGGTGCAGGAGGCCGACCGGGAGGTGCTCCGCCGGCCGGATCTGAAGGTAGTGACCAAACGGCAGCCGACGCCGGAGGAGATGGACGAGCTGATTTTTGCCATGACCGTGGTGAAGCACGTCCGGTCTAATGCCATTGTGGTGACCAAGGGCAGGCAACTCCTCGGTGTGGGTGCGGGCCAGATGAACCGGGTCGGCTCGGCTAATATTGCCTTTGAGCAGGCCGGTGAGAAAACCCGCGGGGCGGTGTTGGGCTCGGATGCTTTCTTCCCCTTTCGGGATACCCTGGATGAGGCGGCCAAAGCGGGGATTACCGCTATTATCCAGCCGGGTGGTTCGATCCGGGATGGCGAGTCAATCGAAGCTGCGGATGAACACGGGATCGCGATGGTATTTACCGGGATGAGGCACTTTAAACACTAGAAACTAAACAAATGCTAGAGTCAACGGCAACAGCAGACGGTGAAATCCGCACTCTGTTCTAGCCGCTTGTTGACTATGCTACTTGCAGCGCCACAACATCGGCAGTGCAGTGAATGAAATTTTTATAAGCAAACGAGTAATTTTAAGAGGTGAGTCATATGAAAGTGCTGGTCGTCGGCGGTGGCGGGCGTGAGCACGCCCTGGTCTGGAAGCTCAAACAAAGCCCGAAGGTTACAGAAATATACTGTGCCCCGGGCAATGCGGGTATAGCGCGCCAGGCCACTTGTGTCAATATCAGCGCCGAGGATATTCCCGCCTTGCTGGCTTTTGCCAGGGGCAAGGCGATCGACCTGACCCTGGTCGGCCCCGAGGCGCCTCTGACCGCCGGGATCGTAGACGAGTTCCAGGCGGCCGGGCTGAAAATTTTCGGGCCGTCGCGTGCGGCGGCGGAAATTGAGGGGAGCAAAGTTTTCGCCAAGGAGATCATGGCCAAGTACGGCATTCCTACTGCCGGCTATGCTGTTTTTACCAGCCCTGATGAGGCTATCGCCCACATTCAAAAAAACGGTTTGCCCTGTGTGCTGAAAGCGGACGGGCTAGCTGCCGGTAAGGGTGTGATCATTGCCCATGACCTGGAAACAGCCCATGCTGCAGTCAAATCGATCATGGTTAACCGGGATTTTGGAGAGGCAGGCGCGCGGCTGGTGGTGGAGGAGTGTCTAACCGGTGAAGAAGTCACCATTCTGGCCTTTACTGACGGTGATACCGTCATTCCGATGATGTCATCTCAGGACCACAAGCGGGCTTACGATCACGATGAAGGACCAAATACCGGCGGCATGGGGGCCTACGCCCCGGCGCCGGTCTGCACGCCTGAATTAGCCCAGCGGGCCATGGAAGAAATACTTATGCCAATGGTCCACGCTCTTAAAGCGGAAGGGCGGACGTACCGGGGGGTTATTTACGCCGGCCTAATGGTAACCGGCCAGGCGCCGAAAGTACTGGAATTTAACGTCCGTTTTGGCGATCCGGAGGCGCAGCCGGTGTTGAGCCTGTTGGAAACCGATCTGGTGGAGATCATGGAAGCTGTTTTAGAAGGCCGCCTGGACCAAATCGATATCAAGTGGAAGAATCAGGCCTCCATTTGCGTGGTGCTGGCCTCGAAAGGTTATCCTGGCGCCTACGAGAAAGGAAAGGTTATTTACGGGCTGGATGAAACGCCGGGTGATATAATGATTTTTCACGCCGGAACTGCAGAAAAAGACGGGCAAATCGTCACCTCCGGGGGTAGGGTGCTGGGTGTAACCGCCACCGGGCCGGATATTCCAGCGGCGATTAGAAAGGCCTATGCTGCCGTAGGCCAGATCGGGTTTGACGGAATGCACTACCGGCGGGATATTGGGCGGAAGGCGCTGGACCGGAGCTAGAAAACATATTCAGAACTATACCGATGACGAGCTGGCGCATCCAGGCTGATTCCCGGCTTGAAGGAATGTATCGAGAATCTATGTTAGGATAAGGAGGATTCGCTAATGAGTAACAAATTGGTAGCTTATTTTTCGGCGAGCGGTATTACTCGCAACGTGGCTAAGGCGCTGTCAGAAGCGTCTAATGCCAATTTGTATGAGATAAAGCCGCAGGTGCCATACACAAAGGCCGACTTGGACTGGGAAGATAAGAAATCTCGCAGCACTATTGAGATGCAAGACAAAGCATTTCGTCCGGCGATTGCCGACAAAAATGCAAATGTCGAGGCGTATGATGTTATATTTGTTGGTTTCCCGATTTGGTGGTATATCGCGCCAAGCATAATCAACACTTTCCTTGAGAGCTATGACTTCGCGGGAAAGACCATCATACTTTTCGCAACATCCGGCGGCAGTAGTTTTGGTGAGACTGTTGCAAACTTGAAGGGAAGCGTCGACGCCTCCGCAACCATAACGGAAGGCAAAATCCTAAACGGCAGGCAGACAAAAGAAAGTCTGACGTCTTGGGTGGGTAGCCTTGGATTTTGAACCTTTTAATTTTGCCTATACCTTATATCAAGCGGTTTCTGCCTATTTGCCAACTGGCATTAGGGCAAGAGCCGCTTGTTTGCGTTGTATTAAACTCGGTACGAACATAGATATAATCTACTAAACGAGGTGTCTCCAGGATAGCTGCCAGACTAATATAGCCCAACCGGAGGCCTCCACATTTGCCGTGGCTGAGCTGAATTGTTCCTGGAAGGCGATAAAACCGCCAAAGAAATGACGCCTCAAAATTCAACAAATTTTAAGCATGCTTTCAGTGGGTTTTCAGCTGTGTTCCTGATAATATTAATTAATATGTTTACTCCCTAAAAGAAGGTGAGCTAAATGCAGCAATTAAAGGGTATTAAGGTATTATTAGTAGACGATGAGCCAAGCATACTGCAATTTCTGGAGCTTGGCTTGCAGAATGAAGGTTTTGAAGTGCAAACCGCAATGGAGGGCATGACGGCTATAAACATAGCGAAAGAGTTCCACCCGCACGTCGTTGTGCTGGATGTGATGATGCCCGGTATGGATGGCTTTGAGGTGTGCCGGATGCTAAGGAAAACAGAAAATGTGGCTGTGATTATGCTCACGGCTAGGGATGAAGTAGAGGACCGGGTTAAAGGGCTCACGATTGGGGCTGATGATTACATGGTCAAGCCCTTTAGTTTTGAGGAGTTGCTGGCCAGGATTCATGCCCGGATCAGAAACCAGTTTCCAAACTTATTTGGGGAAGTTGTGATTGGGCCGTTTCGCATTGATAACCGGCGCAAAGAAATCAAGCACGAAGACCGGGTGCTGGAGCTTTCACCAACAGAGTATAATCTCCTGGAGTTTTTATTGCTCAATCACGGTTTGGTATTAAGTAAGGCGGTGATCTTGTCAAAGGTTTGGGGCTATGACTTTGGCGGGGAGGAAAATATTGTTGAAGTTTATATTCGCTCTCTGCGGGACAAGTTGAACGATAAAGAGCATAGATTAATTAGAACCTTGCGCGGTTCAGGATATCGAGTTGATATAATATGAGTAAAAAGGGAAACAAAATGAACTCACTGCGGGTTCAATTATTATCAAGATCTCTTTTGGTTCTCGCCTTATTGCTTGTGTTAATTGGTGTTTTGCAATATGTCACAATGCGGGAAGTAATTTACCGTAATAAGGCGTCAAGTATGCAAAGCCAACTCATGTCTATAAAGCCTGGTGCCTGGCAGCTTCTGCTCATAAAACCAGATAATGATGAAATTAATAATTTACCGCGCTTTTATATCCCTGAGGTTAACCTGGCGTTTATTGATATACAGGGGAACTACTCAATACTTTCCAAGGGACCTGGTGATATCACTCCACCGCAGCTTGATCTGCAAGAGTATTTTAACATATTAAGTAAAGGCCCGGCAGTTGGTCAGGAGCACGAGCAATCCATGGAGCAAAGGCCAAGGTCCAGGGTAAATTACAAAGTTATTAATGCCGGAGGGGTAGAGCAGTTATTAATTTTGCAGCCTGTGTATCTTGGCCAGGGTTTCTTTGGCGTTATTCAGGCTAGTACTTTGACCGGCCCGCTGAAGGAGTTGCTTGTCCATCAAATACTTATGTTTTTGTTTCTTTGTCTCCTGGCCCTGTTGTTTGGGCTTTTGGCCTTCCTGCCGGTAATTAGGAAAACTTTAGTGCCCTTATCCAATATGGTGGATACTGCCGAACAAATCGATGCCGGTAACCTGTCCAGGCGTTTTCCGGCCAGGCAGGGCCAGATTGAGATCGACCACCTGGCTGAATCTTTTAACCGGATGCTTGAGCGGCTGCAGGCTTCTTTTGAAGCGGAAAGGGAAACAAAGGAGCAGATGCGCCGTTTTGTTGCCGATGCCTCCCATGAGTTGCGTACGCCGTTGACATCAATTCATGGTTTTTTAGAGGTGTTGCTTCGCGGCGCCGCCAACCAGCCTGAACAGCTGCATAAAGCTTTAACGAGCATGCACGCTGAGTCAGTTCGACTTAATAAACTGGCGCATGATCTGCTGGTGTTGACCAGGCTTGATCGCCGGCCGCAAATTGAACTTACTGAGGGGTCTATAGATATTCTGATTAGGGATATGGAGCCACAGCTGCGTATTCTTGCCGGTAATCGGCGGGTTGAGTTAATGATTGAGCCGAACATGAAGTGTAAGTTTGATGCGGATAAAATTAAACAGGCAATATTGAATTTGTTTTATAATGCGGTGCAGCATACTGAACCTGAGCAGGGCTTGATTAAAATATCCTTATTGGGTAGGAATAACGGCGTACAACTTTCAGTTGAGGATAACGGGCCAGGTATCAAGGATATCCACCTCGCACATGTTTTTGATCGATTTTACCGAATCGACTCCTCAAGGACACGCAAGCATGGTGGTTCCGGTTTAGGTCTGGCAATCACCAAATCCATTGTCAATGCTCATGGCGGTAAAATTAGTGTGGAAAGCC
>JAQVOX010000120.1 GCA_028702435.1 Desulfotomaculaceae bacterium
TCGAAGTCAGGTCGACAAGCGGAGACCGGTACGGTTTGGCGCAGGAAAGTGTTAATGGTAAGAAACAATCTAAACTGCGTCAATTAGCCTGGCAATACCTGAAGATGACCGGTAAAACCGGCTGTGGGTGCCGGTTTGATGTTATAGCCATTTTATTCGGCAGCAATAACACTGTTAAAAGCTTAGAACATATAGAAAACGCCTTTTAATTTTGCGGCCACGGTCATGAATGGTCTAACATCTTGACGGGTGGTTTTAGTTATTTCCCTTATACCACATTACGATTAACATATCCAGCTTCTGGCTAACCTCCAACACTCTCCCATACCTGGTTTCTGTGTTCGCCAGCCCATTCATCTCTGCCCGCAGGCGTTCAATTTCAGTAAGCAATTCAGCACGAGACACGATGCCACCCCTTAATTAAGAATTAAGCTTAGGCATTCTACGTCATTTTGTATAATCCTGCAACAACAGGGAAGAATTTTAAAAAAAAGCATAAATATTCTCGAAGGGAGGTACGTTTTCCTAGTAAATGGGCTTTTTTGTAAATAAGATATCTTTAACATGTTGGTTTTGATGATGATGATGCTGCCGGTAAAAGTATTTTACCTTTTCAAATTAAAAGATCCCTGTCCAGGGTTCGATACTGAATCGCTTCGGCTAGCTGATTTTCACCGATTAGCTCCAGGCCGTCCAGGTCGGCGATGGTCCGGCTTACTTTTAAGATCCGGTCGTGACTACGGGCGCTTAAAGATAAGCGCTGGAAGACTTCTTGCAGGAGCGCACGGGCCGGTTTTGTCATTTTGCAAAAACGGCGCACCTCTTTTGGCCCCATCCGGGCATTGCAGGCCGGTGTTATGTAGCGGCTGTTATTGTTTTCATCTGAAGCAAATCTCCATCGCTGGCGCGCCCTGGCCGCCTCCACCCTGGCTTTAATTGGCGCGGAACTTTCCGGCTTTTCACCGGTGGCAATTTCCTCGTAGGTTAGTCTAGGTACCTCGATATGGAGGTCGATCCGATCCAAAAGAGGTCCGGACAAGCGGGAAATGTAACGCTCCACTTGATAAGGAGTGCATTTGCATTCCCTGACCGAATCACCGTAATAACCGCAAGGGCAGGGGTTGCATGCTGCCACAAGCATTAGTTCGGCAGGATAGGTAATGCTGGAGTTAACCCGTGATATTGTTACCGTGCCGTCTTCCAAGGGCTGCCGCAGGGCTTCCAGGGCATCTTTGTGAAACTCCGGAATCTCATCCAGAAATAACACCCCATTATGAGCCAAAGATACCTCGCCGGGTTTTGGTGACCTGCCGCCGCCGACAATGCTGACCGTAGAGGCAGTATGGTGGGGGCAACGAAAAGGACGCCTGGTTACTAACGGCCGTCCGGAAGGCAATAGACCGGCCAGGCTGTGAATTTTAGTAGCCTCTATGGCTTCGGGGAAAGTAAGATCAGGCAGTATGCTCAGCAGTCGTCTGGCCAGCATGGTCTTGCCGGAGCCGGGACTCCCAAGCATAATTATATTATGGCCTCCTGCTGCCGCTACTTCCAGTGCCCGCCTGGCTGCATGCTGTCCCCTCACATCCGCAAAGTCAAGCTCGGAGCCGTCAGGTAATTCCAGTAGTTTTTTCACGTCTTGCTTGAAGGGCCTTAGATCATTTTCCCCGCTTAAGAATCCGGCCAGTTCAGCCAGGGAACTAGCGGGAAAAATATTTATATCCTCGACAAGCGCTGCTTCTTCTGCATTATCAATAGGTATGATTACATCATCAAAGCATGCTTCCCCGGCCGCCAGGACATTGGGGAGAACACCGGAAACACCCCTTATGGAGCCGTTGAGTGACAGCTCCCCCAGATAAACATATTTGCTGCAACGCCCTGGATCCAATTGCCCGGTGGCAGCGAGTATACCGATAGCTATTGGCAAGTCGTAAACCGGTCCTTCTTTCTTAATGTCGGCAGGCGCCAGGTTGACGGTGATCCGTTTAATAGGAAATTCAAAACCCGAATTCTTTATCGCCGCGCGGACACGGTCCTTGGCTTCGCGCACAGAGGTGTCGGGCAAACCAACCAGATCAAAACTAGGTAATCCTCTAGAAACATCAACTTCAACTTCTACAATTTGGCCTTCCAGGCCGTGCAGGGCGGTGCTTTTAACTATGGTAATCATTTATGCCTCACGAAAAAAGGATTATATCGGATATCTTTCTACTTTTTCTTGCTTAATCCTGCTTGATTCGAAATTTACTAAGGAGATACATTATTTGGAACAAGAAATATATTCAGTAGCACCAAAAAAATCACTGCGATTCACGATAATTAACGGCCACAGTGATTTCAATATTTGTTGCCCGGTTTGAAAATTATTGCTCCGGTTGTTCCAGTGTGATCCGCCCCAAATTACCCTCGCGGAATTCCTTCATCACACTTTGCGCAGCCTTTAAAAGATCCACCGTGCCGCCTGCTCCGATAAACCCCCTGCTGATGCCGATCAGCCTGAACAATTCTCCTGCCTCTTCCGGCAAATGCTGCAGTTTATAACGCTTCATCACTGCTTCCGGGTATTTCTTTGCCAGCAGTTCGATCAGCTGCCCGGCTACATCATAAAGGCTGAAAACTTCTTCTTTAATGGCGCCGGTAACCGCGAGGCGGAAGGCGGTTTCGGAGTCCTCCAGCTTTGGCCATAAAATACCGGGCGTATCCAAAAGCTCAAGGTTATCTGTGATCCTAATCCATTGCCGACCACGAGTTACGCCAGGCTTATACCCGGTTCTGGCAGCCCTGCGGCCGGTCAGCTTATTGATCAAAAATGACTTTCCCACATTAGGGATCCCCAGTACTATACAACGTGCTGCTCTAGGCCGCCTGCCGGTTAACTCCAGCGAAGCCATCTTAGCTGCAACCAGTTGCCGGACCAGAGCCGGAATCTTCTGCACACCCCTGCCCTTAATCAAGTCCACCGCAACAGCGGAAAAACCTGATTTCATAAAATAATCTATCCATCGTCCGGTTAATTCCGGATCAGCCAGATCGTACTTATTTAATACGATCAACGTTGGCTTCTGTCCGGCTATTTCCTTCATATCAGGGTTGCGGCTGCTGGCGGGGATCCTGGCGTCAAGTACCTCGATCACCACATCTACCAGCTTTAAACTTTCTTTGACTATCCTTTTGGCTTTAGCCATATGGCCTGGATACCAGTTAATATCCATAATCAATGCACCGCTGTCAAGCGGCCCGGCGGCCAGTAAATTACTACCGCCTTACCGACAATTAAATTCTCAGGTAAAAATCCCCAGACACGGCTGTCGTCACTGTTGTTCCGGTTATCCCCCAACATAAAATAACTGCCGGCGGGCACTTCCTCGGGGCCAAAATCTGCAAAGCGCAAGCCCTGCGGCAGGTAATCTTCCGGTACCGGCTCATTGTTGATATAGAGCCTGCTGTTTCTGATCGCAACGGTTTCCCCACCTGCCGCGATAAGTCTTTTAACAAAGTTTCGTTTCGGGTCGAGAGGATATTTAAAAACTATGACGTCCCCCCGTTTTGGTTCCTGAAAGCGGTAATTAAGCTTACTAACAATAATTCGATCATCTTCCTTTAAAGTAGGTTCCATAGAACCGGAAGGAATATAAAATGGTTCAATTATCAACAGTCTGATGACCACAGCCAAAATGACTGCGATTACCACAGATTCTATAATTTCCCTGTAAAAAGGACGCCTTTTTTTTTCTAAGGATTCTTCTTGGTGGCTCTCCTGCTGCACTTACCTTCCCCCTTTAAAAGAAAGGAAAAACAATTATAATTATAATTAGCATATATTAATATTTGGTATACATCAGGTCATAAGTAAAAATGGGACTGCAATTTGTCCAGTCCCTTTCAGTTTACCTTTTAATCAGCCTATCCGGAATACGGGCAGCCTTACCGTGCAACTTGCGCAGGTAATATAACTTGGCCCGGCGCACCCGGCCTCTTCTCATCACTTCAATGCGCTCAATTTTTGGGGTGTGCGTGGGAAAAGTTCTTTCTACTCCTACCCCATAGGAAACACGCCTGACGGTAAATGTCTCGTTGAGTCCGCTGCCCCTGCGCCTAATTACAACGCCCTCAAAAACCTGAATTCTTTCCCGGGTGCCCTCAACCACCTTGACATGCACACGGACAGTATCTCCAGGACCAAAATCAACAATATCTTTCCGCGTCTGTTCCTGCTCAATCATATCGATTAGATTCATTAAAAATTTCCCTCCTTACATGATTACGCTTAACAAAAGAAATTATAGCATAACCTTTGAAAACACGGCAATAATTTTCCCGTCGATGTTCAAACTAACTTAAATCCAACCTTTGCAAATCAGCCAGCACTTTTTTAATTATCGCTTTATCTTCACTGTCTAATGCCAACTGTACCAACAATTCAGGCCGGCACGCCAAAGTGCGTAATAAGGACTGGCGCCTGCGCCATTTCCTAATGTCCGCGTGGTGTCCGCTCAATAGTACATCAGGCACCTTTAGCCCGCGGTATTCCCTTGGCCTGGTATATTGAGGGTACTCCAGCAAACCTTCATTAAAAGATTCTTCCGCGGTAGAGGTATCCTCACCCAGCACTCCGGGAATCAGCCTGGCCACAGCGTCCGCAACAACCATAGCCGGCAATTCACCGCCGGTCAGAACATAATCGCCAATAGATATTTCATCAGTTACCAGCTCCCGCACCCGCTCGTCAATACCTTCATAATGGCCACAAATCATGACCAGGTGTTTTTCCTTAGCAAGGTTAACGGCCAAAGCCTGGTCAAGGGGTCTCCCCTGCGGACACATCAAGATTACCCGGCTAGACATTTGCTCACGCAACACTAGGACATGCTTAACCGCGCCAAAAACCGGTTCTGGACATATTACCATCCCCGCACCGCCACCATAAGGGGTATCATCTACAGTATGGTGCTTGTTCGTAGAAAAATCACGGATGTTTACCAGATTAAATACAATTAGACCCCGCTCTTGCGCTCTTTTTAGAATACTGGAGGTAAGCGGTCCGGAAAACATCTCCGGGAAAAGGGTCAAAATATCAATTATCAACAGAATCACCATTTAGTAAATAATGCTGCAACCAGAAGGTACACCAGACGAGTTTGCCTGGACTAGCACCGTACTTGCTTAATCTAAGAGTCCCTCCGGCAGCTCAACCACCATCCGCCGCCCAGTCAGGTCAATTTCTTTGACCACCTTCTTTAACGCCGGTATTAGTACCGGTTTGGGACCATTTTCAACCACATAAACATCGTTTGCACCAGTCAGGAGCACATCAGTTATTTTACCCAAATAATTGCCGGTACAGTCGTAGTCGTATACATCTATACCGATTAGGTCAAAAATATAAAAACTACCTTCCGCTAATGGCATCAATTCATTTCGGGTGACAACAAGAAGCCCCCCCTTAAGTTCCTCAGCGGCATTCATGTCCTGCAATTCTTTAAACTTCAAAATAATGAACTTTTTATGGGGATAAGACTTTTCTATGACTAACTCCCGGGGCAAATCATTCACTAAAACACGGACCTGCTCCATCTGCTGAAAGCGTTCAGGGTAATCGGTTAAAGGCAGGATCCGGACAGCGCCGCGGTTGCCCTGGGTGTTCAGAATTTTCCCTATGCAAATGTATTCTTCAGCCATTGGCAGTTGTCCTTCCCGGCGCCGCCTTTACCTGATGTCGGTAATGATCCCATCCTGCAAAACAATTTCAACTCCAAGCACTCGCCGCCAATCGTCGCCGACTTTAATTTCCACCGGGCTTTCCATTTTTCCATAAACTACCTCAACACCCAGTTCCA
>JAQVOX010000018.1 GCA_028702435.1 Desulfotomaculaceae bacterium
TTAAAAAAAGTGTACCAGGCCCTGACCATAGAAGAAGCTGAGAATTCCTTTGATGTTTTCAAAGAAAAATGGAGTAAAAAGCATCCTGTAATTGTCCGATCCTGGGAAAACAACTGGCTGGAACTGACGGCCTATTTCAAGTCGAGGCGTCTAAAAAATGGACCATGTCCATAAAAAACTGGAGAAGTTGTATCTCACAATTTGCTATCTATTTTGAAGATAGGCTGGCTCCAGAAATAGCAATTTAAAGACGAGTTTAACGCCTTGGTTCTAGCAAGGATAGCCATAAAGGAATTGGGGGATGACTATTTAAGAGCCACCCCCCTCTATCCCCGGCAGAACCCCGCCAGGCGCTCGGGTTGCTCTCCAGCATTGCCCTATCCTCCTGGCGGGTAAGAGCATCTATAATCTAACCAAAACTTTAATAGAGATTTCCATTTACACGAAATTATTTATACTCCCATGCCGTACTCACCACCTACAATTACAAGTTCAGTTTTAGATAAGCACGGCTCAATATTGACCGCTTCTATTAGTGGCTGCAGTATGATATTTCTGTTTTTTATCGGCTGTGCAAACAAAATGGGCAGACGTTCATCAACCGCTTCCAATATATAATTGGTTCCGTTCCAAACAAACCGCCGGTGGACCAGCCTTAGCACCAGGCTGCTATCTACAAATTGTATCTATACGATAAGCGCTGCAGTCAAGTCCATTGGATCCATAATCTTACCGCCCTTATAGACTCGCATGTTACCCGATGCGATTTCGTCTATCAGGATCACATTGCCATCATTGTCGATACCGAATTCCAATTTGATATCGTATAGCTCCAACCCTTTCCCCTGGAGCACATCACTAATCAAAGCCGTTATTTTCTGAGTGCTTGTTTTGATTTCTGCAAACTGCGCGGCGGACATAATGCCCAGGGCCTCCAAGCCTTCCACCGTAACTAAAGGATCCCCTCTTTCATCATCCTTTAACGTAACTTCTACGTAAGCGTTCAGCTTGTCCCCCTCATTCGTTATTGTTTTATGCATAAAATAATAGTATAATTTATGCATATTAGGGGTGGATCAGTCAGGAGGATTATTATTATGAGAAAGTTTAATTACCATGCAATAGATTCGGAGCTTTACAAGCCGGATATCGTTAATCTTCTTTCTGCTATTCACGAGTATAAAGGCAAACAGGAACTTTTTATAGAGGCGCAACCTGATATTTTAGAAGCGATGCTTAAGGTTGCCAAGATTCAAAGTACCGGCGCCTCAAACCGAATTGAAGGAATCTATACTTCTGAAGCCCGGTTAAATGAGTTGGTTATTGGGGAAGCGGCGCCGAGGAATCGAGATGAACAGGAAATAGCCGGATACCGTGAAGTATTAAATACCATACACGAAAACTTTGAGTATATTCCCCCCAGCCCAAATATTATTTTACAATTACATCGGGACTTGTATACTTATAGTCCGGCATCTGTGGGCGGGCGCTATAAAAATACTGATAACGTGATCGAGGAAGTGGACAGCAAAGGGAACCGCAGGATACGCTTTCAGCCTTTACCGGCCTACGCTACAGCTGATGCTATGGAAGCGCTTAGTAAGGAATTTTTAAAAGCCATTGACCGTGGTAAGATAGACCCACTGATACTTATTTCAAAATTCATCCTGGATTTTCTCTGCATTCACCCCTTTAATGATGGCAATGGACGTATGGGCAGGTTGTTGACGCTTTTATTGCTTTATCAGCAGGGCTATATTGTTGGGAAGTATATCAGTATTGAAATGATTGTTGAAAAAACCAAGGAAAGTTATTATGAAGCGCTTGAGCAGAGTTCTAAAGGGTGGCATGACGGAAAAAATAACTATGCTCCCTTTGTCAAATATTATCTGGGTGTTATTCTAAGTGCATATAAAGAATTCGCAAGTAGGGTAGAAACAATTCGTAATAAAGGGCTTACGAAATCTGAGCGTATTCGCCATATTTTTTCAAATAAAATAGGGAAAATCACAAAGGCGGAAATCGCCACCTTTTGCCCGGATATAAGTATCACAACAATTGAAAAAGCACTTTCAGAGTTGTTAAAAGAAGAATACATCATAAAAATCGGCGCTGGCCGCAGCACAGCCTATATACGCAATCACGAATCACAAGAGTGAATAAGAACAATACTTCTTAACATTATTTATTAATCAACTTGCTTATACTTGATTTTTGTAATTTTGTATTCAATAATATCCTAATATTAAATCCTGATTTTCCATAACTTAACCTGTACCAATAGTAGTTTATGTACTCAATTATTCCGAATAAAAATATTACAATAGCGATTATTAAGTCTTTATTGCTACTTTTAACAAAAGGTATTAATACGCTTATCACCACTAATATAATCATATTTAACCGTCTTGAAAACCTAAGAAAACTTATAGTCTTAAGGCCATATCGTTCTTTTTTCATTATCAACAGATATCTATAAAACCAATATATACTTCCTTGTAATAATATAAGTATGAGATATGAAAATGCTATGAAACTTGCCATTCCGAGGTTTAATAATCTATATACAACAATAAAAGTACATAAAGCTGCAAATTCCCCTATCGCTAGGTATAATAACTGTTTTTTTACCCTATTCATCTGATTCCTCTACTAACTTTATTGCACATTAACCTACTATTGTTCATTATACTTATTCTTGGGTTGAATCGCTTCCTGCTCCAACTTGCAGTTATGCTCCAGCATATAACCGATTACTTCATCGAACTCACTTCCTTTGAGTTTCCTGAGCCTCGTCCGGTCATTTTCAGTGAGGTCCTTGGCATAATCCCGGTATTTCTTAAGCGTCTCCAAATCCATTTTGTATGGCTTGAAGTCAATCCCTGTTTCTCTTCTCAGATGCTCAAGGATGTAAAAGCCGCCGGCATCAATATCTCCGAAATGATAAAATGCCGCCCCCGGGTTTTGCCGGGATATTTTTTTGATGAATTCTCTTCTGATACGATTATGAAACCCGCCTAAATAGATCAGCAACATATCCTTGCTTTCAGCCGTATGAAAACTGGTCAGGTTTTCCACCGTCATTACCGATGTCCCGGAAACCTCAATTATTTCAATATCCTCAAGCATGACCGACGAAATCGCGATATCGCTTTTCAGCGCGCGCAGATCAATTCCTTGCCCGGAGAAGGTGATTTTCCCCGCTCCTTTAAAATTTACATACGTCGGGTTCTTGACGATGTTCAAGCTCTCCAGCACCTGATTCTTTTCCGGAAAGTCGCCATACTCAAAGAGCAAATTAACAACTTTGGCGCTGATGCGCTGGAATAGCTTTGAATCCCTGTATACCCTGACCGAAAAGTCCCTGACAAAGGTCTCTGAATCGACATAATGCAACTGCTCGACGGCAAGAAGAATATGCTCATATTCCTGCAGGTCCCCGTTGAAAAACTGCACCGACTTGTTTGCCCGGATCCTTTCGGCTTGGGCTTCACAAAACCGGTTGAGAAGCGCATGCCGGTTCTTATACTGCTCAAGCAGTCCGATCACGGCATTATTTATATCCCTTTTCCTTGTTCTGCCCGTATACTGATAGGCTGCATCAATTGCGGCGGGATTCAGGTGAACGCCGGCGCATACATTCGCCTTGTTGATCTTTGCCGACACCAGGCTCTTTCTGGCTAATAGATCAACAGCTTCATTTACGGCTTTAAAGACCTCAAAGTTCGCATGATCCGCATATTGTGGAAAAAGGGAAACAACTTTGACCGCGAATTTCTGGTTGACCTTATTGTTCCCGGTAAAGCTCTTGCTTTTCTCATACTTATCCAGGAGCGCATTTAAAATGGCCTGTTCGTAAATGCTGATCATAGGTCGTACTCCTCGATGATGCTGTTAGTCCCCTCACGCATGGCCATCAATATGGTATCTACTTTTTCGCCGATTACTTCCAGCTTTGCCGGCGGTGTGGCCAGGATAATTTGAAACTTTTGGCTGTTCAGAAAGTCCATCATGGCGCTGATCCGGTTGTCATCCATCTTGTCAAACGCCTCATCAAACATGATGATCCTGATGGTATCACCCAACTTATAAAGCTGGACGAAAGACGCGGCGATGGCCACGTAGTACGGGGTCTGGGTTTCTCCGCCGCTTTTTTCACCGTAAATCTTGGAAAAACGCTGAACGGCGCCATCCCTCTTCTCGGCGATGATATCATAGTCCAAATAACTTCGGTAATCCGTGTACTCCGCCAGGACCCTTTCCCCCCGATCGTCATCAGCGGTCAGCTTTGCGAACAGGTCGTCCATCTCTTCCTTATATTCCTCTTCAAAGGATTGAGACCACAGGTTGAAGCCTTCCTCATTCCTTTTGGAGGTGATCATCTGGTAGATGCTCTCTTTTTTCTTGTTTGAGGTCAATTCAAATCTATAGCTGTCCTCACCGTAGTAGATATCCTTCAAAGCGGCATTGAGGTTCTTAAATTCCAGCCTGGCATTTTCGATATTTTCTTTAAGCCTGGCCAGGAAAGACTCCCGGAACTCCAGGTGGCAATTTTCCTTGGCTTTGTTCAGATCTTCTTCGTACTTGATAATATCGGAAGCTACCAGCTTGTGGTGTTCATCAATGTATTCCTGCATCTGCTTATATCCCCAGCCGAGATCACATTCATTTTTTTTGCAGTAGCCAATCTGAAGATTGACGAGCTCGTCGATCAAACCATCTCTTTTATTCTCCAGCCCGACCTTCAACGGGGAGAAGTTTTGCACGATCGTTGCCGGAGCTTTCAGTTTTACCTGCTCATTGAATTTTTTCAGCCCCAGCTCAGCGCCTTCAGCATCGCTGTCGCACAGGGCATTGAACTTGTTTTCTAATATGGAAATCAGACCCTTTTTCTCGTCCATCTGCTTGATGTTGCTCTCGACTTTATTCTCATAACTTCCGATGGATTTACCCACCAAATCATGATCAGCCTGGAGCTTCCCGATCAGTTTCGCGCACTCCTCAATCTGGAACTGAATCTGGATGTAGCCGGGGTCACTCTCCGCCTTTTTGAGCTCAAGCTTTTCCTTCCGGAGCTGCTCATCAAAGGTTTTAAATCTCTGCGGGGCTTCAATATTTTCCTCAATTACCTCCATCTTGCATGCGGCAAGCTTTTCGATCACCGACTGCAGGCGCTGCAGATTCTGCTGGGCGGCCGCAATGTCGGCATCGACTTTTTCCAGCTCGGCCTGCTTGTTTTGCAGCTGCACTTCGAAGGCATGCGCGCCAATATAAGGTGTACGGTAGACTCTTTCGTCTATTTTTCTGACCGCATGGTTCTGGTAAAGCATGCAGTCAGGCGTTATTGCTATCTTGTGCTCCTTCAGGTTCTCCACATGCTCACAGCGGATGACCCGGTTTAGGAGGTAAACGGCATAGGCTTTGGCCCAGCGGTTGTCGCTTTTGATGACATAGGCCAGGGAATCCGTATCGGCGCCGGCCTTGAGGTCAAGTTTGCCGGCATTCACCAGGCCAACTGTGTGCACTTGTTTTTTGATCTTATTGTAGACCGCAAGGGCGGCCCGGTAATGCTGCGGCTCCACAATAATATAGAACCGCTGTGTGTTCAGGTAGCCTTCCACGGCGTTCTGCCATCTGGGATCCGTGATTTCCAGCAGGTCGGAAAATATCCGGGGCTCGCTTCTGAGCCCCAGGCTTAAAAACTCCTTTTCAATGGCCGTCAGCAGCTTGACGGTATTATCCGGGTAAGTCAGCTTTTTATTTTTTAGGTTTTTAATCTCCTGTTCCAGCTTGATTTTTTGCATTTTGAATTGCTCAAGCAGGTCCTTCTGCCTGACGTTGTCATAAGTATAGTTTTCCAGATGGCTTGTTAACTCTTTCTTCAGTTTATAAAGATGTTCAGATTTTAACGCGGTGTCCTGCTCCGTTCGGCCCAGAGAGAGCAATTCATCTTTGGACATGACATATATTTCAAACTGGTTTAACAGCGCCAGGGTCTCAGTCACCGTGCGCAGCATTTGGTTTAGCTTATCAAGTGATTTCCTGGCATTATCCCTGTCCTTTTCCAGCATCTCTATTCTGTGTCTGGTGTCTTTGATCAGCTGCGCCGTCTCATTCTGCCCCAGGGCGACCTGCAGACCTGTCTGCCGGTCTCTTTCGTGCTGCAGGCTGGTGCTTAAGCGCACCAATTTGTCCTGCTCGCTTAGGAGTTGTTGCCTGTACAGCCGGTCATTCTTTTCAAGGCCTGCCAACTCCAGCTTTTTTGCTTCGACTTCCGCTTTCCTGATCAGGATCTCATTTGTCCGGATCTCCCGCTCTTTGGCGAGGATCTCCTCATTCTTTTCCAGGATTGCTTTCAAATCATCGATTTTTTTCCTGGTGCTGCGCATCAGATCTTCCAGCTCTTTCAAAGACACGATATTGCTCCTAAGCGTCGCCACTTCGATTGCCTTTTCCGAAAGAATGAACCGGTTGATGAACTCTTTCACATTGTCCATGGGCTTGAAGGCCAGTGATTTCGGGATCATGTCGAAAAACCGGCCCTCCAGATTGCCCAGCCTTTGCCCGAACCTGGCCCTGGCTTCGGATATTTGGGAGATCAGCGGCACCTTCCGGTCATTTCTGCGGAATTCCTCAGCCGTGGACGGCCTGCCTCCGGTTATAAAGCTCAGTTCCTCCAACCTGCACTCTTCCCGGAACCATTTGATGGTCAGCTTGCTTTCTTCATCCGGCGAGTCGATCTTTACCCCGAGGGTAAAATACCGCGCCGTTTTCTCTTCAAAAAACTCCAGGGCAACATACGTGATCACACTGCCGGTGCGAATATAGGCATTATCCTCGTTGCCGGTTTTGCAGCGGACATAGCCCTTTAAATCGCGGCTGCTTTTTTCGTTGGCCGCGGTGTTGAATTTCCTGTGGTTTGTGGTCAGGATAAGCTGGATCGCGTCCAGGACAGTGGACTTTCCCGCCGTGTTTTCCCCGCTGATCAGAAATGAGCCATTGACGCTGATGGTTTCATTGATAAAATAATGCCAGTTGATCAGCCTAATCCTGGTCAGTTTCTTCATCATCGCTTGACTCACTTCCCATCGCGTATTTATTCAGCTTCTCATTGATCGCCTCGTAAATGCTGTTCAGGTTATCATTTGGCACGGCAAACAGGACCGACGGGTAAATTTTGATCCTGGCATCGGACAGCGTCACGTCCCGGTCAATATTGGTGAGGATGTTGTACCGTTTGAACAGGCGGGTGGCATCCCGCAGCGTCGTCTTGTCGAGGTTTGATTTTGCTTCAATTTTAAGCATGCTGTATTTTTGGTGGATTTCATCCGTCAGCACCACCACGTCCTCCGTCAGTCTCAATTCCTTGCGTTTTTCTATATACAAGAGCCTGAGGATCAGCAGGAGGATGCTTTCAATCTTTTTCAGCCTCAGGCGCCCGGCGCCGTTGATGTTTGTCAGCGCCACAACTCCCTGGTTTTCGTTGATTTCAATTTTGTAGCCAAGCAGGTCGAAGTACTCCACAAAAAGCTCCTTGTTTTGAATGATGAAGATGTAGTCGTTTCTTGTATCTTCTTTTTTCTTGACGACAAAGCAGCTGTTGAGCAGCTTATTGGCGGCAGCTCTGAATTTTTCCTTCTGCACCTGGCTTTCTTTGAAAATTTCCATCTCCATCACTTACACCTTTCGATTAGAAAATCGCGAAACCTGAAATTATTTACAGCTACCGTTTCGTCAAGGGGCGTCGCCGTATAAATTGACTTTTGATCCCGCCCGTAAAGGCTGATGAAAATCACCCTGATCAGATCCCGCTTCGATTCCAGCGGCAGCGTGGACGCAAGAACCGCTTTACTATCCTTAAGCAATCCATCAACATAAGCATTGATGTTTTTGCGGGAAAACCTGTTCCTGCTTCTTTCCTGCATGGCCAGCTTGCGCAAAGCCCTTTCTTCCCCGGAAAGGCCTAGGTCATCACTTAAGGCTTCCGGCAGGGACATCTTCTTTGATATCGGCACTACATATAAAGAATCGCTGTCGATGAAGCCCTGGGGGAATATGTCAAAGATCTCAAGCATCGCCTCGTCGGTTTCATCGTTCAAATTCAGGGCCTCGTCAGCATTAAACTCATCGGCAAGGTAGGCCAGTATCTTTGAAATTTTCCCCTCGGCATTGTTCGTATTAGTCAAAAGGAACTTGGCCCTGGCCACCGCGCTGCCGATATACTTTGAGTGTTTATAATCGATCTCGGAAATAATATCATCGTAATTCCTGAAGGCGGAAATGATGCCAAAAATTTTGCCCCTCAATAAATCTTGCGCCTCGGTTTGATCCGAAACTTGTTCAATTTCCATATAGCCTCGGACTGCCCGTTTGAAAATATTCTCATCATTGACGATGTCGTACAGCTTTTCAATGATGGAAGACCTGAAATGGGATATGTTGTCACTGGTCTTGATGCGGTGGTAGGCCTTGGAACCGATTTCCTGATGATAAACAAAGAAGTCCTGCACGATCTCCCCGGCTGATTTTTCGTTAGTGATCGCATCAATGTGCTTCTTGATATTGGTATTCAGTTTTTTGAGCCCAACCATCAGCTCTTCAGTGTTTTCAAAAACGCGCTTGATGATATATTCATAGGGCTTAGAGTACCCGTCCCGGTTCAACAGGGTGGCATGGATCTGGGACACCAGGCTCTGGTACTCCATTTCCTCATTTTTAATAATTTTATTGAAGGACTCAATCATTGTGGCCGCATAGTCAAAAAGGTTCACCTTGACTTTGAAATCATTGGCCAGTTCGTACTCGATCCAGCCGCTGTCCTTCAGCCTGCGGATAATGGCATTGGCCTTGGCTCGTGAATCCCATGCAATCTCGTTGTCATCCTCATCAAACACCATTTCCGCGGCAGGTTGGCTGTCAAAATGATGTTCAAGCCCGGCCACGATGATCTCCTTGTCCACACCAAAGGACAGCTCATTTTTATAGGTGTTGTAAATGAGCCTTAAACAGTCAATATAAGTTGTCCTATATTTGCTGGTTAAGGGTTTGAAGAAATCCTCCGGCACTATCTCAAACAGATTCACCGGCCTCACCTCCTTGCCAACGGAATTGCTTTGCAGTAACTTTATGATCGAGTTTTGCTTACAGCTTTATGGTTTTAGGTTACATTATGGGTTAATATTATTTGTCATGATCATATTCAGAATCGTATTTCAAGGCAAATTTACTATTACGATATTAATTCTATTTTATATGCTAAAGAGCCTGAAGGCTCACATTATTTAGATTATTTTATCTTTGGCAGTTCAAAAACCATAAAAAAGCTTGAAGCCCTGTATTTACAAGGCGTTCAAGCTATTTTTCATTTTTTGGTAAGTGTCAAAGACCCGAGGGATTTTGCTATTATTATGTTTTGAAATGTAGTATAATTGTATTGTAACACATCTGATTGCAATACATCTAATTGTATAACACAATCATCTTTCAACCCACAGGAGTTAATGGGCATGTTCCGAAATTACTCACCAAACAGCTCATGCAACAACCAGGGTTTGAACTCGATAATTTCTATATTCCAAAACCTGCGCCAATCGAGAAGTCAAATAAATAAGTATTCACACCCTAGTGCCCAAATACAAATAATTGTATGGGCACTTTTTTTAGTTAACCTGGTACAAAGCCGCAGATTCGACGCATTCTTTACGCCAAGCGCAATTATCAATGGCTGTTATGAAGCAAGTTGGGCAATGATCCTTAATCCGAGCAAACCGTAATAATAATTGTAGGAGTTAAGTAATTATATGCACATCGAATTCAGGGTGAAAAACGATGATGATAATCAGAAGGTATCTCATATACTCAAAAACCACCTGAAATTTTCCCGTGGTGAAATAAGAAAGATTAAACGCTGTGGCGGGCTTATGGTGAATGAGCAAACAGTCTGTTTAAATACACTGGTGAAGGAAGGCGATTTAATCCGGGTAAATTTTCAAGAAGATGATGTTCAGCCGGTAATACCCCAGGATATACCACTGGATATTCTTTTTGAGGATAACCACGTCCTGGTAGTGAACAAACCTGCAAATATGCTGGTTCACCCGCTATCCTATCATGTTCTGAACACCTTGGCTAACGGTGTAATGAACCATTGGCAGCTGCAAGGACATAACTGTAAATTCAGAGCAGTCAGCCGGTTGGATAAAGATACCTCCGGAGCTATCTTAATTGCCAAAAGCAGTTATACCTGTCATCAACTTTCCGAGCAAATGAAAAACGGCATATGCCGGAGGGAATACCTGGCGGTGGTGCATAACAAAATAACTTTGGACTCTGGAGTAATTTATTTTCCTATCGGTCGACCCAATGATCACTCACTTATCTTTGGAGTAACAGCTCTGGGTAAAGCAGCGATCACTCATTTCGATGTAATCCGGCGTTTCACCGGCGGCAGTCTGGTCAAATTACGTTTAGAAACAGGACGTACCCACCAAATAAGAGTACATATGAAACATTTCGGCCATCCTTTAATGGGAGATGATCTATATGGGGGCAGTTTAGATCTGATCCATCGCCAAGCTTTACATAGTTGGCATCTGGAGTTTAATCACCCCGTCACAAAGGAACCCCTGCAACTGGAGGCCCCTCTGCCACCCGATATGACGTCTTTAATTCATAAGTTAAAAAACGGTCATCCTGAAAATAGATTAAACTCTTTAGTTTAGTATCAATAATATCCCATACTTTATGTAGGTATGGGATTATTTTTATTAAGCAGGGAAATAAGACCATACTACCTTATAGCTTTTCATGATTTATTGGTGCTGTTGGCCCGGATCCAGTCTAGTGTTTATCGAGATGTTTTGAACCAATCAGGACACTTTAAGTTAAATCTCAGGATATTTTAAGTTAAAGTTGCTAAACTAATTTTGTTAGTAACTTCAAGTTACACACACAGCTCATGGCAAATCAAAATTATAGCCTTTAATGGCGGAATGGAGACAAATTATTATGGACATTGAAAAAATAAATATGTCTAAAAAATTTAAAATACCTGCTAGTTCTATTGCTCTGTATGTTGCTTTTGCAGTTGTAGCGCTTATTGCGGTTGCATCATTGATTAATAATATTATATATTTTAACAATATTGTTGCAAGTTATGTAGCTCAGGGATATCCTGCTGTAGAAGTTAAGAAGGAATTAATACCGGCACAATTACTTCCGGGAATATTTGAACCAATCGCTGTTTATGGGGGCATCGCATTTATTCTATTAGGTGCTGGCTTTATTAATCATAGATTTTCAAAATGCTTGATATTGTTAGCTGAAGATAAGGTTTGCCAAAATGCTACTAAAGAAAGCGTTTCTGAAGAAAATGTTATTGAGGAAAACAGGGGAGCTACTGAGCAGGCAGAAACTATAAAAGAAGTTACCGAAGTTACTGACAATAGCAAATAAATGCAGTGTTGTGATAAACTAAATTGTAAAATTTAGTTTATAGGAGAACCTGCCATGCTTGGGACTGAAAGAAAAAACATTCAACCTGGGTCAAAAGTAAAAATCATCCAAAAACAACACCAGCGTACCAGGCAGTTAACCGAGGGAGTGGTAAAAGATATACTTACCAAAAGCGCTGTTCACAACCGCGGTATAAAAGTACGTTTGGATAACGGGATAATCGGCCGGGTACAGGAAGTGATCGAATGATGGTCAAACAGCACAATATCCAGGTCTTCGGGTTGAAAAAATGCCAGGATACAAGGAAAGCAGAGCGCTATTTTAAAGAGCGCGGCAGGCCCTACCATTTTGTCGACTTGACCGTGCGCGGTCTGAGTAAGGGTGAACTGGACAGGGTCAAGCAGGCAGTGGGCCTGGAAAACCTGATCGATAAAGCCGGAAAAGAATACGCCAGGCGCAATCTGAAATATATCGTGCACGATGTGGAAGAGATGCTGCTGGCCTGTCCGCTCCTTTTTAAAACCCCGCTGGTAAGGAACGGGCAAAAAGCCACGGTTGGCTACTGCCCTGAGATATGGCGGGAGTGGCTAAAGTCGTGAAAAAAGACAGGGGTAAACCAGGCTTGCTGAGTGTGAATATACTTTAGCGTAAATGGAACAATCATCCTAAGCTGTCAAACTTTGTTATTATACCGTATGTATTACCCTTGGACGGCTATTCCAATCACTAAGCTCAAGCGTCCAATACGTCGCCCATTCCTTCATTTCTTTATATTCCGGGTGACTAGGGTTTAGCATAATTTCATAAAAACCCACAAATCCTCCTACGCCGCCCACATCCTCAGGTGGTGTTTGACCACTTGCTTCCAGCAAGTAGGGTGATTCCTTATCGTAATCCTCTATCACACGCACAAGCTGAATTTCGTGTTCCCAGTTATCCCCCATATCGTAGGTATAGAGTATATGCTTGTGCTCGGGCAAAAACTCTGCCAATGTATGCCCTTCCATTAAAATAGCGTCTTCGTCGTACTCCAGGTCTTCCTCAAATGGAACTATTCTAGCGACTGGTTTACGTTTATTACCGCCAAAGATAGTAAAGTCATAAAGGTGGTGATTCTCCCAGCCAAACACGGACTGCAACACCTTGTGTAAACGTGTAAATCCTATATCAGCAGGGATAATAAGCCTTCGTATCGCCTTATATACTTCCAAATCAAGTGTGACTATCAATTCAAAGGCACGGTATTTGTAGGCTTGCTTCCCTGTAAGCTCAGTTAGTGCGTTAATCAATGCCCGGTAAGGGACATACCCATCGTTAACGTTACCGGAACAATTGACATAACGGTAATTTGCGGAAACTCCAACCGTATCACTGAACATTTTTGCAATGCCTTGATATTCATTACCAACATAAAATGCGCATTCTAAACCTGCTTTCGTCACCCACGCGGCCGTCTGTCTGCTGCGGTTTTGGGTAAACTCCACCTCGCCTGCCAGACGCAAATATTCCCTCACAAGCGCGGGGTTTATATTCATGGAAAGCAATGTGTTTGAAATGGCCGATCCCATAATTTCTGCTACATTTTTCAGATCTTTCCGCTTGACTTGGTAAAGCGCAACGGTAAAGCGTGTGGCGTTGTTCACCAAGACAAGCATATCCTCAGCTCGACGATTGTCCCATACTTTTGTCCAATTTGCTGTCCATAAAAACAGCGGATTTACGTCTTCGTGTGCGGATGGAGGTTTTACTCCCATGGCATCCGCTAATTTTTTAGTCAGTGCAATTTGCATTTTCTCAATTCCTTTTGTCAATCACAAAGTTATCATTATCTGAAAAAGTCAAAAATAGGAGAACAACTAATTCTCCCCTATGGCATTATTGTTGTCACTTTAGTCTCAGTTGCCGTTCTGATGTTTTTTTCTTACCAAGCAACAAAGGTGACTATTCTTGAAGAAGGACTGAAAATCCATGGTATGTATGGTGATATTTATACCTGGGAGAACATTTAGGCTGTCAAGTTGATCGAAGCATTGCCTGCTATTGAAATGCGCAATTTGTAACGACTTGCGTCCAATAAAAAATACCCCTGCGAATACGCACACAGCCAGTATCTTTTGGCTAAAAGTTAACTGGTTTGTGGAATGGAAATAGCTTCTGCACCTGACGATCAGATGCTTAGGTTATATTTAATTATCTTCTGTTCGGCACAGCTGTTCTTCGATATTACGTCCGCCGTACATAATACGGATAACCGCGACCGTCCTTTTTGCTTCCACAGGCAGATAAAATGCCAAATACTTGTCGATTGGCAGGACCCGCAAGCCTTTGCTATACCATGGCTCTTTTTTCATAAAGACGAAATCGCAGGGGCATTTCATTTAGCTTCGCGACCGCGTCCAAGATCCGCCGTGATTGATTCTTTGCTGTTTCCGGCTCAAGCAGGGAGAAGGAGATGTATTCAAATATGCTGCGCAAGTCACGCTCAGCTTGCTCAGTATAAACAACCGTCCATACGCTCATATTTTATAGTCCTGGCGCATTCTATCAGCAACTTTTTCCGCAGAAACAACCCTACCCAACTTAAGATCAGCTAGTCCTTTCTCAATTTCCGCATTGAATTGTTCCTCAGTAAGCGTACCCAAAGACAGAGGTCTGCTTTGCGGGAGCCTCACTTCGAAAGGAATACCTCGCTGAAGCACGACCTGCCGGAGAAAAAGTCCGATGGCATTTGACATCGGAATGCCAAGCTGCTCTAAAACAAACTCTGCCTGTTCTTTGACTTCCGGCTCAACACGAGCAAATATATTTGATGTTCTTGCCATAATGGACACCTCCTGTTTTGCAACTATTATAATCAATTGTATTGCGAGGTGCAATCGATTAGCAAAAAAGATATTTGTTCAACTGAATGAAATTTATTATCCTGTGATTTATATGTGATTTCACTGTGATTTTTAAATCATTTTCATGAGAATTTTGCTAATTGGTGTTTACTGGTACAAGATCAACAATTACAAGCTCTGGTGGATTAAAAATCCTTGGAATACGGGTTGACTCCTTTGCAAGTCCACGGCTTACAATAAAGGTTTTATCCCTTAATTCATATAAGCCTCCAGCATATTTCGGAAAAAATCCTTGATTGGGTGCAAGTAAACCATTTATAATTCCGGGTATCCGCCATTGACCCCCATGTGCATGACCAGATAATATTAAATCAAAATCATATTGCAGATAGGTATCTATATATTCAGGGCGATGTGCCAAAAAAATTGTAAACAGATCAGGATCAGCTTGATCTTCAGCCTTTACAATTTGCTGCATGAAATTTCTCTCTCCGATTTCCGCATCGTCAACACCGCAAACGTTAACTAATTGCTCATTTATAGAAACTGTTTCGCTTTGTCCTTCAAGAATAATAATGCCGTATCTTGAAATCATTTGTTTTATTGTACCAATTTTCCCACTCCAATACTCATGATTCCCCGAAACATAATAGCAAGGATATTTTTCGGCTGATGATTTAAGAGCAGCAGCTGCGTTTTCAAACGGTAACACGTCATCTACAATGTCCCCTCCAAATAATATAAGATCGGGTTTCTGCTCATCAATGCAACTCAATAGCTCAATTTGATCTTCGCCGTAATAACAGCTATGTAAGTCTGCAACAAAAGCAATACGAACATAGTCATTAATTTTATTGCTTTCAAGCTCATAATATCTGACTGTTAATCTATTGTTTAAAACAATATTAATTAGAATCAGAACAGCGAATATAATTATTGCAAATATAATCAACTTTTTTCTTATACTAATAATATCACCCCTAAAACATAAACACATATCCAGTCCATTTTTTAACCAGGCTTTTTATCATGCATAGTGGTCTGTATACTAAATCACCCCACAATTATCATTACCACTGCTGACCAAGGCATAAATAAACACTTGCGTGATGCTTTGACTGAATCCGGCTTTAACCCCGGTATTATGAATAATGACATTATTCCTATGGGTCTGGTCAATATGGGACTGGATATGATTGATAAAACCGGGAAAGAATACGCCAGGCGCAATCTGAAATATATCGTGCACGATGTGGAAGAGATGCTGCTGGCCTGTCCGCTCCTTTTTAAAACCCCGCTGGTAAGGAACGGGCAAAAAGCCACGGTTGGCTACTGCCCTCGAGATATAGCAGGAGTGGCTAAAGTCGTGAAAAAGACAGGGGACACAGCACCTAAAAAGAAAGTGGACAACATTTTTTTTGTTATCCACCCTAATAGTTATATCTCAAGTAGGTATTATAGAACATTGAACTCTAATTTTTTCACAGTATTTTATACTGAATCATTGGAATCTTCTTGAGTAGATTCCGGTGTTCCCGCTACTTCTGATTCATCGGTTGTTTCTTCTGTTACCCTCTTGATCTCTGTAACGGAATAAACCAGAGTATCAGGTGGATTTAGAATTTCAATAGCTTCATCTTTTGCAATTTCAAGCTCTTCGATTCTAACGGTATCACCTATCTGCGCTTCCTTCAGGTCAACTTCTACTTTTTCAATTAAATCAGCGGGGAGTGCTTTATAAGAAAGTTCAAAAAGCGTTTGTTGAACGTTACCCAAAACCTTTTCCTTGTTAATAAATATAATTCGTGCAACGCTTGCAATTCGTTCTCCTTTAATAAGAGGCATAAAAGTCAGGTGTTCTACTGTACCAGATACCGGCACGTAGCTGATCTCCTTCAGCAATGCCAACTGTTTTTCTTCACCTATCATCAACTCCACTTTACTGCCTATAGTATTAGAGCTTAATAATTGTTGTACATCCCTTAGAGAAAATTGGATGCTCAAAGAATGGTTATCACCGCTGCCGTACAAAACTCCCGGAACAATCCCCAATCTTCTAAGCTGTTTACTCTTTAACCGTTTTTGACGTATTTCTGCTTTTAAAGTGGCCATAAAATCTCCTTTCACAAAATATCCACAATTTAAACTGATATAAGTAATTATAACATATAGCAAAACAAATTCCAATTTGTAGGTGTCAGGGATAGTTGATATGGCATTCCCACTAAACCGGAAGCAGCACAAAAGTTTTCTGGCGATACACCTTTGCGCCTTATATCGCCAAGCGTAAGAAAACAACCCGGCAAATAGCTCATTTGCCGGGTTGTTTTCATCTTTATTTTTTTTAATAGCGACTATACAAGTATTCGATCCCAAAATCGATGAAACGCAACACCCTGTATAAATCGGCCTACAAACTCATTATTCCCTGCATATCCCAGGAAAACTCCAAGGCCATTTCCCATCTTTTCATCTTCAATCCATGTTTTACCTTCATTTGTTCCTGCAATAGGCTTATAGTGTGTGAATGCTTCCTTTACAAACTTGCGAGCCTCCATTACAAAGTATGGGTCTGCATTTTTACCCCCGTCAACATAAACAGCGTCAAAAACAACCGATGAATCAGTGATAAATGATTTTGCCGCTTCCATCCGGCTGCCATCAGAGCTTGTGATCATCCCGATCTTATCGCTTATAATGGCCGCTTGGGCGCCCTCTGCCTGCAGAGCTTTAATAACCGTATCAACCTGATTATAATCAAATCCCTCGGCAATAATGACCGCAACTTTCCTTGTTCGGGCTGTTTTAATTGTGTTTTCCTGGCTGAGGGCAGGCGATGCTTTAGTCACCGTTGAACCGCCCGAGGTTGGAGGTGTGGCCCCAATCTTGATTGCTATGGTCTTTGCCAGCTCCAAGTCCACATTGGCAAACATATCAACCACTCGTTGCTTAACCCATTTGTCCTTCACTTTACCGGCCTCAAAGGCAAATGCATCAATGATATGCCGCCTCTCGGGTGCGCTCATGCTGTTCCAGAACAGGGTCGCCTGGGAGAAGTGATCTTTAAAGCTCTCGCTTCGGGCACGAATTTTATTACCGTCAACCTTTTCCTGGTAGTGAACATAGCCCCCCTTATCCTCGCCGACGGGATAAGGAGAGTTGTTCGCCATGGCATTGCGATGGTGGGCAACATTTCCCACGTTGATGGTTTGACGTCCATACCCGTCTCGCTGGTTATTATGAAACGAACAAACCGGACGGTTAATGGGGAGCTCATGGAAGTTAGGCCCGCCAAGACGAATCAACTGGGTATCGAGGTACGAGAATAATCGCCCCTGCAAAAGAGGATCATTGGAAAAGTCAATTCCCGGCACCACATGCCCCGGATGAAAAGCTACTTGCTCTGTCTCTGCAAAAAAATTGTCCACATTGCGATTTAAAGTCATTTTTCCAATAATGCGAACCGGCACCTCTTCTTCCGGCCAGAGTTTTGTCGGATCCAGGATATCAAAGTCAAAGGAAAATTCATCCTCCTCCTCAAGGAGCTGCACCCCTAACTCAAACTCCGGATAGTTGCCCATTTCAATATTGTCCCATAAATCACGGCGGTTAAAATCCGGGTCCTCTCCACCGATTTTTGCGGCTTCGGCTTGTACGAGAGAATGCACGCCCAACAGCGGTTTCCAGTGGAATTTCACAAAATGTGCCTTACCCTCTTCATTGATAAAACGAAAGGTGTTTACACCAAAGCCTTCCATCATGCGAAAGCTTCTTGGGATGGCGCGGTCGCTCATTGCCCACATAACCATATGCGCCGATTCCTGATTCTGTGTAACCCAATCCCAGAACGTGTCATGGGCGGCTGTTGCCTGGGGAATTTCGTTGTTAGGCTCGGGTTTATTCGCGTGGATAAAATCAGGAAATTTAATGGCGTCCTGCATAAAAAAGGGCGCCATATTATTGGCTACCAGATCATAATTTCCTTCTTCCGTATAGAACTTTGTTGCAAAACCACGAACGTCTCGAGCTGTGTCCTTTGAACCTCGAAAACCGATAACCGTTGAGAAACGTACAAACACCGGGGTCTTCACATTCGGGTCCTGCAAGAATTTGGCCTTCGTATAAGGCCTCATTGATTCATAGACTTCAAATACCCCGTGGGCTCCGAAGCCACGTGCATGGACCACCCGCTCGGGAATCCGCTCATGATCAAAGTGAGTCACTTTTTCCCTGAAATGAAAATCCTCCATCAGTGTCGGACCACGCGCTCCTGCTTTTAAACTGACCTCGTCCTCCGAGATTTTGAGTCCTTGATTCGTCGTTAGTACCTTGTCTTCATTGTCTTTACTACGAAATATCTCCAATTGTTCATTTTTGCTGTTTTCATTGAAGCTTTTCTGTTGATCATTCAACATTATACCTTCTCCTTATAATGCTTAATATCAATTATTATTAGAGGTTGTCTCCCAAAATATACTCTTTTTTTAACAATCCTAATATCTATCCCGTGTGAAATTTTCATCCAGGTACAGGAGGAACTCATAAGTCTTAGAGATTTATATGCCCAATAACCGTGTAGCCGTTGTAAAATATATTATAAGAGCTACAGCATCAACAATCGTTGTTATTAATGGACCCGCCATAATTGCTGGATCAAGTTTGAGCTTTTTAGCTATGATAGGCAATGAACCCCCCACTACCTTAGACAATACAACTGTAAAAAACAGTGTAATAGACACAGTTAAAGCTACTAACACATCATTCTTCCCAATATAATATATTACTAAAAAGTTGACAACAGATAGAATTATTCCAACAATACCACTTATACATAGTTCTTTCCGTAAAACCTTCAGGATATCTTTAGGTTTAATTTCTCCTAACGCTAACCCTCTTATTATTAGTGTTGAGGATTGTGAACCGGAATTTCCGCCTGTATTCATAAGCATTGGTATAAAGGATGCTAGTATCATTACTGACTGTAATGCATTCTCATACCTTGTGATTATCCCCCCAGTAAAAGTGGCGGAAATCATCAATATAAAAAGCCACGGTATTCTGTATTTTGCTAGTGTCCAATTATTTGTTTTTAAGTATTCCTTTTCTGATGGTTGCATCGCTGCCATCTTATGAAGATCTTCCGTGGTTTCTTGATCGATAACATCTAAAATGTCATCGACTGTTATTATTCCGACAAGTCGATTCTCATTATCTACAACAGGCATAACATAATAATTATACTTTTTAAACAAACCAGCGACATCTTCTCGGTCATCGTGGGTATTTATCGATACCACGTCTGTTTCCATAATGTCTTTAACGACTGTTGATTCATCATTTAGAATTAGTCTTCTAAGCGATATAACACCTTCAAGTATTCTATTACTGTTAACAACATAGCAAGTATCAATTGTTTCTTTATCAATCCCAATTTGCTTGATAAACTGTATTGCTTGCTTAACTGTCATTTCTTTTTTTAAGTCAACATACTCTATGGTCATTAGACTACCAGCAGAATCTACTGGATAATTTAGGAATTGATTAATAACCATCCTCGTTTTATCACTAGTATTTTTCAGAATTCTTTTTACGACATTCGATGGCATTTCTTCTAAAAAGTCGATAACATCATCCATAAAAAGATTATCTAAAATGCCAACAGCTTCTTCATCTGTAATTGAATCAATAACATATTTTTGAAGTTCACTTGTCATATGGGTAAAAACATCAGAAGACAAATCTTTCGGTAAAATTCTAAAAACTATCAAAAGTTTCTGTTGGTCAATTTCTTCAAATAATCGTGCAGTATCAACCACATTCATATTTATAATTTCATTGCGTGTTTCTACATATTTGCCTTGTTCTATAAGGCTAAGAATTTTTTCTTTCATACGTGGCCCTCCTTAAAAAGAGCCACATACTTAACTTAAATAGCATTTATGGCTCTACATCTATTATTTACTTTATTACAATAATCACTAGGTTCAGGATGAGAATCCATAACTATCATCTCAACTTTATTTTAATAACGCTACCGGTTAAAGCTTAGCAAATTCAACTTATTATATCAATTCGCCGGGCCAGTTAGTTATTATTCCTTTGATTAATAGATGAACATGCAACTCTATTAAAATTTTAATTTCATGTTAATAATAAAGGATCTTTTGCGCCCCGTGGATAAATATAATTACTTAAAGGTTTAAAATATTACCTGCTTTAGCGGAGGTAAGCCATGCTTAATCTAGATGAAGAAGTGCGTCGCAGGGCGGAAAAGTATTTTAACGATGGTTATAACTGTGCTCAGGCAGTGGTTATGAGCAATATTGAAGTTTTTAATGGCCGGACAGAAGGCCTTATACAGCTTACTGCCGGTTTGGGGCACGGGATGAATTCCGGATGCGCCTGTGGAGCGGTTTCCGGTGGGGTGCTGGCCATAGGCTTTTTGCTGTCAGGTCCAGATACTAAGGGTTTTGACCGGACAATTGCAGAGGTTACAGCTGAACTGCATCGAAGGTTTGTTGACGAGTTCGGCTTAACGTGCTGCAAAGGGTTGCGTAAGAAACTTTCACCCTTTAAGAACGCCCGGTGTAAAACAATTACCGTCAAAACTGCAGCTATGACGCTGGAATTACTGCTGGCTCAAAAAGCCGGTATCAACGCCGATCACTGTACATACGCTTTAAATCAGCAGGACTAACTCCCAAAAGATAAAGAAATTTAATTTTATGCATGAGCCAGGTAGTACGCCATTTGCCGTAAGTAAGCCAGCGCCTGGCTGAAGTTAAAACCGGCCCTTTTAGCAGTACTGTCTTTCCCATTAGCCTCAGTTTTCGGGAGAATATCCAGTCCTCCATTAATTCAACTTCGGGATAACCCTCTATCTGTAAAAAGTCCTTGCGGCGGGCAAAGATAGTTTGATCACCAAAATAAAAGCCGGTTAACCCGGCTCTCAGGTTTGATCCCAGAGCAGTCAGGTAAAAAAACAGGCCGGGATGATCAAATTTCAATTTAAAAGCGCCACCGACAACATTTTGATTAGAAAAGGCTGCTTTGATTTGTTGCGGTCCATCGCTGGGTAGTCTTGTATCGCTGTGCAGGAAAAGTAGTATTTCTCCTGAAGCAGCAAACGCACCGGCATTCATTTGCACGGCCCTGCCTTTTTGGGCTGCAATTAACTTCACCCCTTCGCTCATTAAACTGAGCGTGCTGTCGGTGCTTCCACCATCTACGATGATAATCTCGTGGATATCATTCAGGCTTTTTAGATGCTCAATGGTACTTTTTATCGTACCGGCCTCGTTATAAGTTGGAATAATAACGCTGATGTTTAAATTATTATTTTTCATAATACCCTGTTTTTCTGGCTACTCATTACTGAGTCCTGCCGGTTGAGGAGTGAAATAATGGGAAGACCTGCACTGGTTATTATGGCCAGAGTCCCGTCTACAGAAGGTAAAAGCCGGTTAAGCGCAATTTTGACCCCAAAGCAGCGGGAAGCATTACAGTGGGCTTTCTTGCAAGATACAATAGAAAAAACCAGGCAAGTGGCCGGTATTAAATGTTATATAGCGGCAACGCCGCCGGACAGGATCAATGAATTAAAGCCGGCTTTAGGACCCGGAGTGGAAATCATCCCACAGCCGAATGGCGACCTTGGCCGGCGCATGCTGTCAGCCATCTGTTACGCCTACGACTGTGGCTATGCGCCTGTTATTTTAATCGGTACGGACGTGCCTATGTTACCTGCTGCTTATTTAACCAGAGCCATAAGGATGCTGGACAAGTATCAGGTTGTTTGCGGTCCGGCCCTGGACGGTGGCTACTATTTAATCGGCGCCTGTTATCCCAAGGAATGCATCTTTAAAGATATTAATTGGGGATGCAGTGATGTCCTGGAAAGAACTGTTGCTGCCTGTAAGCACTACAACCTTACCTATGGCTTGCTGAAACCTTTAGGTGATGTGGATCGCCCGTCCGACCTGCTGGCTTTAGCCCGGGAAATTAAAAAAATGGACCCGGGACACCCGGCGATTCCGGTAAGGACCGGCCGGTTTATTAGGGAAAATAAAAAAGCGCTGGCTTCATACGAGACATATGATCAAGTATGACGCCAGCATTATTGCATCAAATAGTTAGTGTATTATTTTTCCATCGGCATA
>JAQVOX010000121.1 GCA_028702435.1 Desulfotomaculaceae bacterium
GCAATCAAGGCGGCGCCAATATATACGAAGGCCGGAAACTTAGTCATTACCCAGACAAGTAGTTGACTACCAGCAATAATAATGGGGATGCTGATTACAAGACCGATGATCAATAAAAGATAACTATCCCTAGCGACCGCTGCAACGGCAAGCACATTGTCCAAACTCATGACCAAATCGGCGATAACAATCGTCTTAATGGCCGTCATCATGTTGCTGGACGCTTCCAAATCATCTTCTTTTTCTTCATCAGTCAGAAGCTTGATCCCGATGTAAATCAGCAACAGTCCACCGATTGCTTGCAAATAAGGAATTGACAAAAGATATACCGCAAAAACAGTTAGGACTACACGCAAGAAAATTGCAGCCCCGCTGCCCCAGAAGATGGCAAGCCTTCTTTGCTTGGGCGGTAAGTTCCGACTGGCCAGGGCAATCACGACGGCGTTGTCCCCGCTCAGGACAAGATTGATCACACAAATTGCCAATAGCCCGGTTAGAAATTCTTGTGCGCCCATAAGACACCTCCTTTGGTTTTACTTTAGAAAAATGTTGACGGCCGCCGCGCAGGTGCCAGATAAGGAAGGGGTCCCGCGATGACGGCCGGCATCATTTTTTTCTAATTACTCCAGAGTCATAATTACCATAGTCGGGTCAACATTGGTATCAGCCTCAGCACTAATTGTTGCTACAGTTCCGTCGGCCGGTGCGAACACTTTAATAAACATCTTCATGGCCTCCAGGGTAGCAAGGGGATCATTTTTCTTTACCTTATCGCCAACCTTAACGTCGATGGAAACTAATTTTCCCGCCATTGGGGCGTTAACAGCTACACTCATGATATAAATCCTCCTTTCTTATGTATTTAAGAACTAGAACCCTTTTGCAACTTTAAGCTTACCAAAACCATTACCCTGGTAGGGACAAAGCATGCCCGCTACTTTTATTGTTCCGGGAAATCCCCTTCCTTATCACAAAAAAAGACTCACCTGGCTACTATATTATAGCAAGCAAAAACTATGCCAGTTTTTATGCCCGAATATTGGCTTAAAAACTGACTGCGCTAATGTTTACCACTGCATTTTTGCATAGGTAACTGCATTTTTGCATATATTTGTTTGCATCATTGAAGTCATACGTCAATAGTCTTGTCCTTTACCTACTGAAAATAATGCTATTGAAAAAATACCGCTTTACAATCATTTTTATTATAACATGCTGTCTTAAACTTTGGTAGTATTAGTTATCTTGGGGAGATAAACTACTATCCTTCCCGTAAGTAAACTAATTTGGGGGTAATATTAAAATTGTTACTCGTTTATTTATAACAGGATTTCAATTGCTCATGCCGAATTAGTTATAAAATAATTAATAATTTGGAGTGATATTGTTTGGAAATACAAGAAGACATTATTTTCGAGACCAAACACTCGCCCTACTCAGAAAACTTAAAAAGAATACTGATCACAAGTATTTCCCTTAATCTCATTTTTTTAATTGTATTTCGCTGGTCCTGGACCAGAGCTGTTACCATTTTTCTTTTGTTTGCCCTGATGGACCTAATTACATTTTATCTTCCCGCAATATCCAAAAAATATATCATTACCAGTCGGCATCTAATAATAAAAAGTTGGTTTGGCTCAAAAGAAATACCCTTTAGCCGGATCGGCAGCATATCAGCCGCTAAAAGTAAAATTCTACT
The DNA here is from genome assembly GCA_028702435.1 of Desulfotomaculaceae bacterium. Taxonomy (GTDB): domain Bacteria; phylum Bacillota; class Desulfotomaculia; order Desulfotomaculales; family Pelotomaculaceae; genus MVQL01. Next base: position 1,700 of record JAQVOX010000121.1, read on the forward strand.
CGTGTCAACCAGTGGAAGAGTACTGCTAAAAATTCAAGAAATATTTTTACACCCTTCGGTCCGGGAAGAATTTAAAGACCTTTTATTTGAGCAAATACAAAAAGACTAAAAATAAATAGAATAAAAATTTACTTGCTATTAAAGTTGATTGAGAAGCTTACTAGATCTGCTGTTGAAGTAACATCTTTTCTCGCAGAAGCTTTTACTGTTTTTATTGAGGAATATGAAGATGAAAGTGTAGGTGTTGGCGGCCAGCCATTATCTGAAACGTCTAATAAGTAAGTTATCAAACGTCCTTTCTAAGAAGTTATCTTGGGAAGGACGTTTCACTATTATGTAAATAAGTTTTTTCTACTGGTAGGGTATCTCAAAAAACATTTCTATTTGGTAAAAGTAATGTTACAATGTTGATTATTGACAAGTAATCTTCTGCCTGCAAAGGATGCCCTGCCCATACTGTCATAACCAGGAAGACCTATAATTGTCTTATTATCAGAAGTAAGTGTAAAAACAACCGACTGACTAGTCTGTCTCCAAGGGTGGTAGATAATGAACAAAGAATTAAAAAAAGACTTCATTGCAGACGTTGCCTTAACTTGCTTTTTGTCTTCCGGCTATGCCGGCGCCTCTGTAGATGACATTGTCCGGGCAGCGGGAATAAGTAAAGGGGGTTTGTACTGGCACTTCAAAAGTAAAGAGGATATCTTTTTATACCTGATTGAAAAGTGGATTACAGGGTATGAACGAGAACTGGTATCGCGTTTTTCAGGACAAGGCAGCGCCGGCAATAAACTCGGCCGGTTTGTGGAATATTATCTTGAAACAGCCGATGTTGCGGTGATCACGTTAATAAAAGAGTTTTTAATGCAGGCCAAGGATGAAGCCATATTAAATAAATTGCAGGATTTAATTGAACACTCGAAAACATTAAGCTTAATCGAAAATGTGATTCTGGAGGCAGTCCATAAGGGCGAGAATAAGCCGCTGGACGTTGAAGCTGCGGCATATGCTTTTTTGGGTTTGTTTGAAGGTATACGCTCGTTATGGTTTATAAGCAAACAAGACAAGTCTTTATTGGAGCGCCTGGCCAGGACCGGCTTGAATATTTACCTTGATGGGGTACTAAAAAATAGTGATAATACCTTTATTCCTTCTAACTGAATACTTGAATAATTAGTCTTTTTAGTTTTACTTGAAAGGAGCTTGCTATGTTGAAACGGATTGTAAGCATTGTCAGTTTATTGGTCGTTCTGGTATTTGCCTTTGCGGGTTGCGGCAGCAAGGAACCACCGGCTGAGGAAGAACAGCTGGTTCCGGTGGAAACGATTACAGTTTCTAAAACCGACCTGGCCCATATTCTGAACACAACTGGTGAAGTTATTGCCAAGCAAGAAGTAAATGTCATGCCCAAAGTGAGCGGCCGGGTCCAGCAGGTGCTGGTCAATGTCGGAGACACTGTACGCAAGGGACAGGTATTATTTCAGCTGGAGCAAAATGATGCCGGCAATGCCCTGGAACAGGCCGGGGCCGGTCTGGAACTGGCCCAGGCTAATTTGGAGCGCTCTCAACAGGTCCTCAAGGACGCTCAAACCAATTACAATAGAACCAAATCGCTCTTCGAAGCTCAGGCTATTTCCGAAGCCCAGTTTGAATCCGCAGAAAGCAGTGTGGTGAGTGCCCAAACCAGTATAAAAGTCAGTGAGGCACAATTAAGGCAGGCCCAGGCAGGTTTGCAGGCCGCCCAGGACAATTATCAGAATACTACCATTGTCTCTCCTATTGACGGTGAGGTGGCAAAAGTCGACGTGAATCCCGGTGAAATGGTAAATCCCCAGTTCTCGCCGGTCACAATAGTGCAAATTAGTACCACTAAAGTCAAGGTTAATGTCTCGGAGAACGTGGTGGGTAATATTAAAACCGGTACTCAGGCGCCGGTGACCATAAACGCTATTAACAAAACAGTTAAAGGTACCGTGATCTCAGTAGCTCCCCAAGCTGACAAATCCACCAGAGCTTTTGCTGTCGAAATCCAATTGCCTAATGAAAATGGTGAAATTAAGCCCGGCATGGTGGCCCGGTTAAACATCTCCACCGGCACTTCCGCCGGAATTTTAGCTTTACCCGTTAACGCAGTGCTCGAACAGGACGGCCAGCATTACGTTTTTGTGTTGCAAGATGGTATCGCGAAACAGGTTTCCGTCCAGGTCGGCATTGCCTCAGGGGAATTAATCGAGATTAAATCGGGTTTGGAAGAAAATCAAACTGTTATAGCGACCGGAAACAAGCTGGTTAGTGAGGGTCAAAAGGTAAAGGTGGTCAAGGAACTGGGGGGTGCCGCTAGGTGAAATTAGCCGACATATCCGTTAACCGCCCCGTCGCCATTTCCATGCTGATGATTGCCATGGTTGTGCTCGGCCTCTTTTCTTTGAACCGCCTGGCGATAGACCTCTACCCCGATATGGAAATACCGGTTTCCATTGTTACCACCTCCTACTCAGGAGCCTCACCGGCGGAAATAGAAGAGCTGATCAGCAAACCGCTGGAATCTGCACTGGCCACCACCGAAAATGTTGATACAATTCAATCGGTTTCCGCTCAAGGGATCTCCCTGGTCATCGTTCAGTTCAACTGGAATACCAATATGGATACTGCTATCAATGATATGCGGGACAAAATCGACATGGTCAAGAGCATGCTGCCGGACGATGTGGATTCCACACGGGTAATGAAGCTAAACCCAAACCAGATGCCCATCATCGTTTTCTCTATCTCCGGCGCCGGTGGAGATCTGGTCAGGCTGAATAAAATTGCTGAGGACGATATCCAGCCCCGTCTGGAGCGGCTTAAAGGAGTAGCTTCAGTCTATATCACCGGCGGTAAAACGCGGGAGATTAAAGTTATCTTGGATCCGGCAAAAATGGAGGCTTATGGTCTAAATATTACACAAGTGATGCAGGCCATTGCCGCTGATAATATCAACGGTACTGCCGGTAAGGTGGACAGAGGCTCCAGCGAGACCATCATTCGGGTGGTTGGTGAATATAAAAGCCCGGACCAGCTGAAGCAGGTGCAGGTGGGTCTGGCTAACAATAACTCCATCACTTTAAAGGACCTGGCAACGCTGGAAGATTCTTTCAAAGAAATGAATCAATTTACTTATACGGACGGCCAAACAACTTTGGGCATGAGCGTAATGAAGGCTACGGGGGGCAACACTGTCCAAATAGCTAATGAAGTGCTGGCTGAGGTTGAGGAACTAAACAAAACACTGCCCGATGGAGTCAAGATTACTACTATGATGGACACCTCCAAATTTATTAAGGGCTCTATAAATAATATTTTGGAGCACGGTTTACTGGGTGCAATCTTTGCAGTGATTATCCTCTACCTGTTTTTGCGCAAAGTTCGCACTACCCTGGTAGTAGCCTTAACAATCCCGATCTCCATCATCGCCACCTTTGCCTTAATGTATTTCACCGACCAAACGATTAACCTCCTTACCCTGGGTGGGCTGCTTTTGGGCATGGGCTCCCTGATCGACTTTTCCGTAGTCGTATTGGAAAGCATTTTCCGCTATCGTCAAAACGGCTATGGCATTATGGAGGCAGCCAAGCAGGGCACCGCTGAAGTGGGCACTGCCGTGACTGCTTCCGCTACCGCCCAATGTGTGGTTTTCGCGCCCATATTAATGGTCGCGGGTATTGCCGGGGTTTTGTTTAAGCCGATGGCCCTGACGGTAATTTTTTCCCATATTGCAGCCCTTTTTGTTGCCTTAACGATGATTCCGATGCTGTCTGCCCGCCTGCTGAAGGACGTTCCCCCCACAGACGAAGCACTGCCGGAGGGTAAAACCATTAATCCGGTGATCCACTTTGGCCGGCTGATCGGCCTCTTAAAAGCTTATTACGGGCGTCTCATAGCCTGGTCTCTCCAAAATCGCAAAAAAGTGGTGGGCTTTACTGTCGTCCTGTTCATTGCCAGTGTCGCTGCCGTTCCTCTAATTGGCACC
>JAQVOX010000122.1 GCA_028702435.1 Desulfotomaculaceae bacterium
GTGTCTCCGGGCGGGATAATCCTGGTTTTAATATTGAATTTGCCGCCCGGGTTAGCCAATACGACAACGGAAACCGGGCTAACCTCCAGGCCGAGCCTTTCATTTAAAAACTTTTTCACTGACCGGACATGGCTCATATTTTGCTCTGCCGGGCTTTGATTCAGGGGTGCCCACTGCCCGAGATGAAATCGAAACCATGCGCCGTTCTCATCGCAGCCGGCGTTATTCCAGTTTTTTGTCTCTAAACAATAGACCCCGCCAGGACCAACAGCAAGATGGTCAATCTGGCTGCCATTGATCACGATGTCGTTGATGATAAACCACCCGTCAGGAAGCTGATCCAGCGCGTGGGCGACAATCACTTCCCCCGTGAAGCCCTTTTGCAGCTTGTCGATTTCGATGTTATTGGAAAGAACTTTGCGCCCTAACACAATGATGATCAAAACCGACAGCCATGACAAGGACAGCCATAATCCCAGCGCGGTATCTCCCAGGTACTGCCAGGCAAAAATAAACATCGCTGCCCCGGCCGGCAAACCCAAAACGAAAAACTTTAACGGCACTTTATTCTTGTTTGCTTTTTTTTGAACCCGGTCGGCCTGCTTTTTTAACGAACTGGGCCACCGCAGTGTTTCAGCCATTGTCATTCCACCTGGTTTCTGAAACCTACACATATCTGATTTATAAACAATAATCCAGATTTATTTATGGCAAAGTTTTTTAAACATACGCAACACCTGCTAAAAAATGATTTCTGAGGGCCAGGGCTCTTCCATACTTCCGGCCCAGACCCGGCACAGGTAATCCCAGGAATGACCTTTTTCCACGAGGTGAAAAAGGTACGCCCCATTTTCAGTTAACTTAATCGAATCACCTTCTAAAGTTGCCAGGCCGAATAAACGCAACGCCGCCAACAACAGGCCGAAGCGGCGTCTGATCGGTTCGTGGAAAAGCTCGGTGAAACGGGAAGGCGGGATGTCCATATCGTACATTCGCCAGTAGAGCCAGTACAACATTTCCACGCGGTCGGGCAATTTCATCCCCATGGAAACCGGCAGTCTTTTTTTAACGGCGTCAATATATTGCTCCACGTCGAAAGTGTTCAAATAAAAGTAACCGCTGTTAAGAGAAGCAGCCCCGGCGCCAATCCCGACGAACCTTTCCCTGGTCACAGAGCTGTACCGGGGCGCCCCTTCCCGCGTGTAAGTCCAGATGGAGGTTCTTTTATATCCATATCTTTGAGCCAGATCTATAATAGAGTTCAACATTTTTTTCTCGGCCGCCATGCCGGTTCTTTTCAGGCCAAGCCGCCTGACGTGAGCTTCCATCCCGGTGTAGGGGAAAATAATGAGCGGGTAGGCCGAAACCTGGTGAGCGCCAAGCGCAAAAGCCATGGCAACGTCATTGATCACGTCGTCTAGTTTTTGCCCCGGCAGAGCAAAGATCAAGTCCACGTCAACCGTGTCAAACCCGGTGTTAAGAGCCATTTGCACCGCTTCTTTCGCCTTCGCCCCGTCATAGGGCCTCCCGATGATCTTCAGCATCCGGCTGTCAAATGTTTGTACCCCTATACTCAGCATGTTTACCCCAGCCTCCCGGAGGAGTCTAAGGTTCTCCGGGTTAAGGTCGTTCGGGTGCGCTTCCACTCCAATATATTTACCCGTGTCAAAAAGTCCCCTGATTTCATCAATCAGTTGAACCAGTTCCGGTATTACCGAGGTGGGGGTACCGCCGCCAAAATAAACCGAGTCAATCCGGGCGGCGCTGAATATTTCCTTGTAGCGCCTAAGTTCAACCAAAAGGGCTTTGCAGTATTCCTCCGCCTTAGCTTCCCGGTACATCATCTTATTATAAGGACAAAATGGACAAATCCGCCGGCAAAAAGGAATATGCGCGTAAAGTCCGAAGTTTTCCAGGTGCGGGTTGAACCGTGGGATTTCATTTGCATTTAAACGAAAAGGCTTTATTTGTCCGGCTACAAGTACTCTTAAAAGCGTTGAAAGCATAATTATACCTCTTGAAACACACAGTCGATATTAAAGAGCAACTCTTAAAGCGGCAACAATAGAACAAACCGCAAGCCATAATAATAAAACAACAACAATATATTTAAGAATCTCCAAGACAACATCCTTATCAGCTTTTAATATCCTGTAAACAAGATAAAACAAGCCGACGGCGATAATCATTAGAATGATTGAATAAAACAATACTTCACTACCCCCTAAACATAAATACTCATTACCTTCCTTATAATCTTTACTTTATCGTATCAAATATAGAAGGTCAATGTTATGAAATAAACAGTAAACAGTTAGTGTGATAACGGCGAAAAGGTTCAAAAAATTAACAGGACATGCGGTATAAAAAGCCAATTAACCTGTTGACATATATCGGTCATCTATACTATGATTGCAATATAGATGACCGATATATGTCTTGGGAGGTTTAAAGAGTGAAAATAGATAAAAGCCTTACGACGGGTAGTACCACCATGTTAATACTCAGGCTGCTTAAAAGTAAAGACATGTATGGATATCAAATGATTGACGAGTTAGAGAAGCGTTCCGAAAATATATTCACCCTTAAGGCCGGGACACTCTACCCCCTATTGCACACTTTGGAAAGTCGAGGAATGATAGAGTCCTATGACGCAAAAATCGACAGCGTTAGACCGCGCAAATACTACCGCATTACCCAAAACGGCAAAAAATTGCTTAAGGAGAAACAAGCTGAGTGGACGGCGTATACCTCTGCCGTAAATCAAGTTTTGGGAGGGATGGATTATGCCATCGTCTAATAAATATGCGCAGGAATTTTTGCAATCAGTTTGCCAACAGATCCGATTTAAGGGTATTCATGAGAATATAACCAATGAGCTTTCGGATCATATTGATGACCAAAAAAACGAATACATAAAGCAAGGATTTGACGAGGAAGCGGCTTTTTTAAAGGCTGTGGAGCAGATGGGCGACCCGGTTTTGGTAGGCAAGCAGTTAGACAAGGCGCATCGGCCCAAAATCGAATGGTCGATACTGTCACTTGCTGCAATCCTGGTGGTGGCCGGTGGCTTCGTCCAGTATTTTCTGTCGGGAGTAAATGCAGACAATTCCTACGTATTTTCACATTTTCTTATTTATGCGCCCGCGGGCATAGCTGCTTTTACGCTTATTTACTTTTTTGATTACACCCTGCTGGGACGCTATCCAAAGGTTGTATATTTATTGCTTTTCACATTTACAATAGTTGGTTTTTTGTTTTTTAACCGGGTAAATGGATCTTACACACACGTTTATTATTCCGCGCTGCTCTTTATACCCGCATTTGCCGGTATCGTATATGATTTTAGAAGCAAAGGTTATTTGGGTATCATTGCCTCAGGCTTGTTTTACGCAGGGGCTGCTTATATTTGCCTTTTAGCGTCTAAATTTACAGGCCTTATACTACTCACGGTTTCCTGCCTGATTATTTTGACGGTTGCTATTAAAAAAGGTTTTTTTGGCAGCAATAAGTTGGTCGGTTTGGCAATTGCGTATATTCCAGTGATAATATCGCTAGTATTAACTATATTGACGGCGCCACCTTATCTTCGCAATAGACTTGCTCATATTGTAAACCCGGAACTTGACCCATTAGGTTCTGGATACATACCTCTTATGGTAAAAAGATTAATCGCTTCATCACAGCCTTTTGGTGAGGCTGTGCTTGACGGCAATATTGCCGATATAAGTATCGCCAGTGTGAGTATTGAACAGCTCCTACCAAACTGGGCAACAGATTTTTCGCTTACTTATATAATTGCCCGTCTGGGCTATGTGGCAGGACTGGTGATAATTGCCGTAATGCTTATCCTCATTGCACGTATGTTTTTTTCGGTGATGAAGCAGAAAAATGCTTACGGCTATTTGGTGTCCCTATCGGCTTGTCTTGCCATTACAGGACAGGTTGTCCTTTACATTCTTTCCAACATTGGCGTGATTACGCCTTTTTCTGTGACACTGCCTTTTATCTCATTCGGCGGCATGGGGTTTGTGGTTAATATGATACTTGTCGGACTGCTGCTTTCCGTATACCGGCTGACAGACCTGGCGCATGAAAGGCCGCAAGGCGTTGCCGGCGATAGACGACTAATTACCCTGGTTGACGGTAAACTAATCATCGATTTAGGCATGAAAGCTTTTTTTAATAAGCATGCCGGTAGGGGAAAAAACAACTAAAGGGTTTTTATCTGCCTTAGGAATACCGCCTTTCAAAAAGAAAAAACCACCGGTCGGTGGCTTTTTCCAGTGTATTATTTCTTACTCGTGCCTTCAAGGGCCCGGCTTTTATGCTTTGTTATTCTGCTATCCACTCTTTTACTTTTTCCTGGTTTGCTTCTACCCATTTGGCTGCAGCTTCAGCAGGGTCCATGCCGTCTGTAATATCCAGCATAACTGCCTCCATATCGGATGCGGTCCAATTGAATTTATCCAGTATATCGTAAACTTCCGGCTTTTCCTCCTTCAAGCCCTTGCGCACGATAGTGTGGATGAATTCTTCAGCGCCGTAAATTTCTTTAGGATCCTCCATATTGTAGATGAAGTAAAGGCCGATAGCTGTACCAATGGCTATCTTCCGGTTAGTAATAAACCAAACCAGGATGAAAATCAAAGCTATAATAATCAGTGGGTGCAGGGCTAAAAAAACCGTTTCAATACCTGTAACCAGAATTCCAATGATTCGCGTAACAAGATCAAATAACCCCTCTAAGTTGACCTGTGCCCAATCAACTATTTGTTCCACCCATAAACCAAGCGGCAGCTTAGGCAACACTATCTCCTTTCCTTACCATCCCGGCCAGCACCGAGCCTTTAACAAGAATACCCGCTAGTTTATCGTCATCCCCGGTTACGACAACGGGGAACTTTGTCTCCGTCAATAAAGGAATAACATCTATCACTGGAGTATCCATACTGACCCTAGGCACATCTTCAATAATTATGTCCTTAAATCCTTCCCGGCGTTCTTCTACAGCCTGGAGGGCATCTTCAGCAAGAACAATACCTGTCAGCCTGCGTTCCTTTGTGAGAACAAAAATACTTGAGATACCGTGTTCCTTCATCCGTCTCAGAGCCACACGAGGCCCGTCCTTCAAAAGAACAACCGGATCCGGCCGCCTTCATTACCCTTTCGGCGGTCAGCACTTTCATTCTGTCCACTAAAAAAACTATTCTTATCGTACCTGATTCCTTCTGTTTTCGGTATGTTGCTCATGTCCGTCAACATCGTTTTGGACGGCATTTTTGTCAGCCGCGGCGTCGGGCCTAACGGATTAGCAGCGATCAATATATCCATGCCGGCGTTTTCTCTGATCCTGGCCATTTCCTTGTGGATCGGTACCGGGGGGGCTACTATATATTCTATATCCCTGGGCAAGAATGAACTGGCCTATGCGCGATCCGTATTTTCCCAATCCATCTTATTTTGCATATTGCTTACCGGCGCGATCATGGGAGTATGTATATGGAAAATTGATGATTTGGCCTGGTTATTAGGATCAAATGAAATCATTTTGCCTTATGTTATAGACTATTTACAGGTTATATTAGTTTTTGGCATTGTTATCGTTTTAGAAAATGCGCTGAGTATTTTTGTCCGCAACGACGGCAATCCGACCCTGGCAATGGCTGG
>JAQVOX010000123.1 GCA_028702435.1 Desulfotomaculaceae bacterium
TGCATGAAAGTATCGCCGCTTACAAATTGTCCGTCCGCATTATATGCCAGGTAAGCAGCGGCTCCGGTATCTGGATCCTCGTCAGTAATCGCCACTAAATCCCAGGTAGCTTTATCTGAGCTTAGCGGATTTCCAGCCATATCAAGCAATTCAACGCGGATGTTGGCAGGTCGTGCGTTATAGTGCAGGGAGATTTTTACCGGCCAGCCAGCCTTCGGTGCTTCGTAATCACCTGTTACTTCACTGCAGGTATCACCGGTCACCAGATAAGTTTTTTCCAGAACACATCCGGCTTCCTCGTTAATTTCAATGCAGCAGATACCGGTTTTGGAAACATGGTTGCTGCTTTGGCCCGGGTAGAAAATGGCGCTGGCTTCAATGCTTACATTGCCAACCGTGGCGGGCTTGTAGTAAACAGTAACACAGGATTGACCGACAGGAATCTCGGCATCTATGATACGGTTAGTAGCATTCTCATCACTATAGAAAGCACCGTTTGCAATGGTTTTGGTATCGCAGTCAAGCGCTCTCAGCTGGACTTTGAGCGGTTTGCCTGTTTCTTCACAGATATTATCGTAATTTAGAGTTTCATTACAATATTTATCGACGAGGCAGATTTCTAGTGTCTGAACATCAGCGACATCGATCTGGCTTCCCCAGGCATTTTCGTTAGTTACAATAAATTGGGGCAGTCCGGCGCTGTAAGTAGGCACAACTTCTTCATCAGCCATCACCCAGGAGTGCGCCTTAGTAGTATATTTGTCAGGAGCATAGGCTGCAAGGGCAACTTCATAGGTTCCACGTAGAACGTGGTTGCGGTCCGTTCCCTTTGCATTTTCTACATCCTCATTGGCTTCCGCAGGAACTTTATTTACTTCCTGGTTGCCGAATTTCCAGCCAATACCACCGGGAGCTACGTTTGAGTCATAAGCTGCTTTTTCGTCTCTAACCTCAATAGTGCGCGCTGTAACAATCAATTCATCTTCACTAATCCAGCTTGGCAACTCAAAGGTGACCTCGAATGTGCCATCAAGTTTCGGGTGGACTACTTGAGCATATATTAATTTAGTTTGGGTGTCAGCTCCAATACAGGTCTCACTACCAAAGCAGTTCGTCCCGTAAAAATCACCAGCTGAAGTGATTACATCTTCATATGAGTAACTGCCAACTCCGCAGTCAGTTTCAGTTGTGCGAGTCTTCAACTCAACAATAATGGACCAGGTGTCTTTACCCCATGGTTTATTATTGCAACTACTGTCAAGTTCGGTACTCCAAACCTTACCCGCTACAGTCATGTTGGAACCAACGGTCAGGCAGTTTTGATTTGGAATCCAAATATCGATACCGCCGACGGTATCAACCACTTCAAGACTTGCACAGCCGCTGATATCACAGGCTGTGTGGTTGACGCAAACCAGATAGTTATCATCCGGTTGAGTTGTGGTCTTAACTTTCAGACCCTCAATTAAAACGCCGGTAACATTGGCAGTGCTAGGAATGTTTGATGGGAAAAATTGTCTTTCGATAGTGAAGTAGACCCGGTCTGCTACGGAAGCAGGCGCACTGCAACTTCCATCAATCTCATAAATTTCAGGAATTACCGGGATAGGACCAACTACATCGCCGGTTGACAGCGTAACCCAAGCCTCAACAGAACCGGTACTGAGATTACAGCTACCTGACTTTGCCCCTAAATTATCGTTCTCGTTCAAAAACGGGAAGTCAACATATAGCTTGTTTGTAGCCGTAGTTGTAGAGTCAGAGCTGCATGGATCGTATTTATCGGTAAACTGGTTAATTGGAACATTAATATCGGTAACTTCCAAATTCAAATCATAGGTGTGGTCAGCTTTAAGAACAGCGGTTGGCTCTCCTGTAATAGGGTTGCTCTCAGCAGTTACGCTAAAAGTGCTACTTGCTGCAGCCATACCGGCAAACATAAAGCAACAAACAGACATAACGGCCAAAAGTACCGCTAGTCTGGACCATTTATATGTTGGCACTACTAACAACCTCCTCTTTTTCTGAATACGGAATCAAAAGTATTCCACGAAATAATGCCTCCGCCTTGCAACTCACCTCCCCGCTCACACTAATCAACCGGTTTGTTAACCGGTAGAAGCATCACCCCTTTCAAAAAAAATACATGGAAACACATCCAGTCTATCATAACCAGGGGAAAATGGGTTCAGTCCTGGTTGATGACTAATTAATTAGACCATTAATTCTAGGAAAATGTTCCCTAAGGTAAAATTATTTTCACCGTTTTTAGTATTGATAGGTAGCATAACCAACAAAATCCTTTGTTTTAATAATATTATTACCTTTAAAGGAACACCTTGTCAATAACCAATTTATTACTGATTCAGGCCTAACATAAGTTATTCAATAGTACTTTTTGTTATTCCGGCGCGTTTTTCTGGGACCTTCACGTTAGCTGGTTAAAATAAAAAGGATCTGTTAACTCCAGATCCTAATAATCAAATTTTGTTAATTATTTTAGTTAGTTATTCTAGTTAGTTAATTACTATTAAGTCGCACTGTCAAGATGTGTTCCCCATAGTTGCTTTGCCCAACAGTTACCGACTTTGTTTTATTATTATAGCCGCTCATAGTTACTTTAATATGATATGTTCCATAAGTGTTGGCGCCTTTCAAAACACCTGTTTTCCCCTTGCTATTAGTATAGCCAATCACTGAGTATCCTCCGGGCCCTGTGATTAAAACCTTCGCAGCTCGAATTGGTTTATTCGTTACATCATCATAAACGACTACTTGAAAACTATTGCCTGTGTCACAATTAGAACAACATAATTGAAGGCCTACTCTTATGCTAAGTTCTCCACAGATATTACTGTTAAAAGTTGCTGAGCCAGTACCCGTTTGGGCTTCTGATATTACATTTGCTGTGTAGACACCATCTGCTAAAGGGCCGGTTAATACTAATTTGCCATTGCTGTCAGTAACACCGCTAGCGCTGTAATAATTCGGCCCGGTTACTGTTACCGCCGCGGACGCTATTGGTGCATTTGTGGTCATATTATACACATAAATTAGAAGCGAACGGCTATCTTCACATTGATCCTTTTTAAGACTGATTCTAATTTCCAGTTGCCCACAATCATTTTCTCCATATATTACCGTAACACGGCCAGTATCGTAATCTGTAGCTGTGGCACTGGCGGCGTACGCGCCCGCTTTCAGTCCCCCTTCGAATAGATCAGTCCAACCATCCAAGCCGGTTATGCTGCCGGCTGAATATGAGTTGGGCCCTGCTAAGCTCACTGACGCTCCACTGATAGGCATTCCCGTATCATGATCATATGCATAAACTTTAATGGTGCGGTCACATGGCTTAGCTTTTAAACCTATTTTAAGTTCCAATTGCCCACAATCATTTTTACCAATTGTTATCACACCACTGCCAGAGTCGTAGTCGTCAGCAAACGCATTTGCTGTATAAATCCCCGGCTGTAGAGCGGCGAACCTATCGGTCCATCCGGTTACACCGGTCGTATCGTTGCCTGAGTATAATCCTGGCCCACTCAAGCTCACGGATGCCCCCCCAATGGGGTTACTAGTATCCTGATCATACACGTATACTTTTAAGGACGGTTCGCATGATTTTTTCAGCCCGATACGTATGACGATCGGATCGCATTCATACGGGCTTTTTGACTCTAACTCAAAAGAGACAACTTCTGATTTGTATGACGCGGCAGAGGCAGTTGCCGTATAATTGCCGGCGACGTTGGCGCCCCTGATTTCAACAGTCTTACCCTTACTATTCGTATAAACTTTATCCTCATATGATCCTGGCCCGGCAAATATCACTTCTGCTCCTCTAATTGGCTTATTTGTATCCAAATCGTAGACGTATGCCTGTAGGCGGTTTGCATATTTCAGACCATTGTCAGGACAACACAGATCACTTGCACCGGCACATACAGGGCTGACACAAAACACCAACAAACAGACAAAGAGCGAAGCTAAAATAACCAACTTTTCTTTACTCATCATTTCACATCCTTTCCTAAACAATACATTACCATAATTTTCTCCTGCTTACAAGATGAAATCCAAAATATAGGAAAGATTAATGTAACGGTATAGTACGCAAATGAGACGTTTATACTAATATTCGTCTCGCAAGGTTTTTATGCACCGGCATATGCCCAAGGCTTTTGAAAGGCATAAGTTAGTACTTCATGCTGACACAATATATCAAATTGTTGTTTTTTTGCCTTCTCAAAAGCAGTTTCAGCTGCTAAAACTTCCGGCATCGTAGCCATGCCAACTTCATACTTTACTTTTATAACCCTTAAAGCTTCCTCTGCTACCTTTACACTTTCTTGTGCAATTAAATACTGTTGTTCCAATTGTTTAACACTATAATACAGAGTACGAACCAGTTTTCTAAACTGCTCATTTGCGTCTTCCGCAGACACTTCGGCTTTATCCAGATCTATTTCTTTCACTTGATAGGGTTCTATACTCAGATCAGCGTAATTATAAATGCTAAGGACGCTCTTTGCGAGATCTACTTTCTTTTGCGCCAGCCAGACAGTCGGGCTTTCTTCAAGTGCTTTTTTCACCTCGTAATCTAAATCATTAACCTCTAACTCCTTATACCGAGGATTATCTACCAGTACCGGCCTGTATTCCGGCCACAGGCCTACTAATAGGTTAAACTTTTGATAGGCATCATCCAGTGCTTTCCTGTTCGCTTCAAGGATGGACTTTGCTGTTGCAACTGCGGCTTCTGCCTGAACAAGCCCCATTTTATTCAACATGCCAACCCGGTAACTAGCTGAAGCCACAGTGCGCTGCCATTCTTCATTTTTTAACTGCACTTCTGCTAGTTTCACATTTTCTATTGCTTGAAGCAGACCGTTATACGACTGGTAAACCTGCATTACTACCCGATCTTCTTCAGCGGCATAAGCTCGTTTAACCATCCGCCAATTTAAATCCGACTGCTGCAACCCGGTAAAAGCTCTTTCTGCTGCAGTGGTTGAAGGCTCCAGGGGTGTATACAATACATTATCGGCAGCAGTATCCCTCAATTCTTTGCTTCTATCAATATCATAGTCAGCATTCTTAAGGGTATTGCTGTTAGACTTGGCGCTTTCAACAGCTTGTTGAAAAGTTAACTCCGGTGTTTCCAGTTCCCTCGCCAGGGCACAATCAGCCGCAATAATACAATTTAAAGCAATACACAGCACTACCAGCATAGCAATCCTGCGCAAAAAAACACCTCCCCCAAAATTAGTTAACCACTTATCTCCTGAATTTAATATATCCGGTATTATTTATTCAGTCAAGGAAATATCTAATCCGGATCAGCAGCCCGGATTGAAAATTCCTGTACTTAGTTAATTATGATCGTTTTACTTTCCTCATTCCAAACAATGTTAGCGCCAAATGCCTGGGCAACCCAGCGCAGCGGCGCCATCGTGCGGCCCGGCTCTACAACTTCAGGCATGGCATCCATGCTCACGGAGATGCCATTAATATACATTATATTGCTGTTAACCACAAATTTAATAAATCTTGTACCTTTGACGATTACCACACTCCGGTCGGCAGGATTCCATATAATATCACGATCGGCAATATCCAGAGCTCTGGCG
>JAQVOX010000019.1:0-6978 GCA_028702435.1 Desulfotomaculaceae bacterium
ACTTGCTTGATGAGCTTGAGTCTTACAGTTATTTTCATAATCCGGCAATTATGTACGAAGTTCTGGATTGTATGTATGATATTGCCAATGAGGGTGAGTTATACTGTCAGTGCGGCGATTTTAAGATTGAAGTAGATATATTCCCTGACCGGTTAGAATTACACTGCCGGAACTGTGATAGTATTAACATTGTCTACGCTGAGACTGAAGAGGATTTGAGTGTTATTCAGCAGATTGACTCAATCGAATTAGCTATGCATGGGTTTAAATGCCTCGATAGTGTGGCCAGCACCGGGAAATTAAAAAAAATGCGGCGCAAAACGAATAAGACATAGTTTATCCGTCCGCCGGGTATGGTGTTGGATCCGTGAGAAGATTCGTATTCTCGGCAGTGCTAATAGGCTATGAAAGGGGGTACCTAAAATAAAACTATTTATTGATACAGCAAATGTGGACGAAATCAGAGAAGCTTATTCCCTCGGAGTTATTTGCGGTGTTACAACAAACCCTTCGTTAATTGCCAAAGAAGGACGCGACTTTGCTGAAGTGGTGCGGGAAATAGTATCTATTGTGAACGGGCCGGTCAGTGCCGAGGTAATTGGCACACAGTCCATGGATATGGTAGCAGAGGCGATAGAATTGGCTGGTATCCATCCGAACGTTGTCATTAAAATTCCTATGACGGCGGAAGGTTTGAAAGCTACCAGGATATTATCTGAAAAAGGTATTAAAACTAATGTTACGTTGATATTTACCGTCAACCAGGCTCTGTTGGCTGCCCGGGCCGGAGCTACCTATGTAAGTCCTTTTGTGGGTCGCCTGGACGACATTAGCCAGGAAGGGATGGAGCTGATCTATGATATCGTAGATATATTCGACCGCTATGGAATTAATACCGAAATCATTACCGCCAGTGTCCGCCACCCGGTTCACGTTAGTGCCGCGGCAAAGGCCGGATCTCATATCGCTACTGTACCATACAAGGTAATTATGCAAATGACCAAACATCCTCTGACTGACGCAGGGATCACGAAATTCCTCGAGGACTGGAAAACGGTAAAAAATAGGTAGGAGCAATCGACTGTATCCAGAGAGGCTTACTGGCTATCTGGAAGGAGTTTAGCCGTGCTTTTTGAAGCTGTGCTTAATTGTAAGAAGAAAATTGTCTGCTGGTTTACAGATAGTATTAAGAATTATTACAGTAAATTAATGGAGTTACCGGATTCTACGGAGAAAATAGCCAGGGGGGTAGCATTGGGTTTTTCTTTCGATTTTCTTCCAATCCCAGTGATCAGCATACCCCTTTCTTACCTGGTTGCCTGCCTTACCAGTTGCAACCCGCTGGCGGCTGTAGCCACTGTGGTGCTCTTCAAGCTGGCGGTTCCATTTTTTTTCACCTTAAACATATTAACCGGGAAAGTCCTTTTAAATGATGTTAGCGGGCCTGAGATCATGGTTGCCGGTGACTCTGCGTACGGTTTTGTATCGAAGTTAGCCGCTTATGGCTACCCGTTCCTGGTAGGAAGCCTGGTTAACGCCACTATAGCCTGGTTTGCGGCATACTTTTTAGTGCGCTTTTTACTGGAAATAAGACGGCGCAGCAAAGGCGAATAAAATTCACCTGTACTGGTTATAAAAATAATAGTTATAAGCATATTTAGAAATTCCCTTTGAAGAGAGGGTTGCCATTGAATTATGCCGACCTTGAGAGCAAAACCATGGTCGAGCTCTACAAAATTGCTAAAGAATTAGCATTGCCAGCTTATTACAAATATCGTAAAAAGGAACTAATTTTGGAAATTTTAAAGGCCCAAACCAAGAAAGACGGTCTGATGTTTGCAAAAGGTGTACTGGAAATACTGCCTGACGGCTATGGCTTTCTCCGGCCCTTGCACTATCTGCCCAGTAACGATGATATTTATGTATCTGCTTCCCAGATCAGACGCTTTGACTTGCGCACCGGCGATATGGTTGCCGGCCAAGTAAGACGGCCGAAGGAAAGTGAAAGGTACTACGCGCTACTGAGGGTCGAGCAAGTAAACGGCATTGACCCGGAGCAGTCTACGGAGAGGTTTCATTTTGATGGGCTAACCCCTCTCTATCCACTGCAGCGCATCACCCTGGAAACCAATCCGGATAAGACCTCCACCCGTATCATCGACCTTGTGGCCCCGATTGGGAAAGGCCAGCGCGGCCTGATTGTTTCCCCGCCCAAAGCAGGTAAGACTATTCTCATAAAGGAAATAGCCAACAGCATCACTGAAAATTACCCGGAAATAGTATTGATCGTACTATTAATTGATGAGCGTCCGGAAGAAGTTACAGACATTGAACGTTCGGTTGACGGTGAGGTAATAAGCTCAACTTTTGACGAACCGCCTGAAAACCACGTTAAAGTGGCGGACATGGTTCTAGAGCGGGCCAAGCGGCTGGTAGAGCATAGGTATGATGTAGTGATCCTGCTGGATAGCATCACCCGTCTGGCCCGTGCGCACAATTTAGTGGTACCGCCAAGTGGCCGCACTTTGTCAGGTGGTGTGGATCCGTCTGCCCTGCATAAGCCAAAGCGCTTTTTTGGCGCCGCACGCAACATTGAAGAAGGCGGTAGCCTCACTATTCTGGCTACTGCTCTAATTGAAACCGGCAGCAGGATGGACGATGTCATCTTTGAAGAATTTAAAGGCACCGGTAATATGGAGCTGATTCTGGACAGGCGTCTAGCGGAAAGAAGGATTTTCCCGGCTGTTGATGTAAAGCGTTCAGGTACGCGCAAGGAAGAGCTACTGCTTTCAAAAGACGAGTTGGAGATGATTTGGCAATTTCGTAAAGCTACCAGTGGCGCGAATCCAATGGAAAGCATGGAGATGCTTCTCGAACAGCTCAAAAGGACCAGGACAAATCACGATTTGCTCCACGCCTTCCGCCACTTGCGGCGAGCCGAGGCGAATATGAATCGAGCGGCCGGCCCTTAAGGGTACGTGCAATGCAGGAAGTAGTGCCTGTGCAATACTCAAGCCAGGATTAAGACGACTGTGATATCAAAAGTGTTATAAAGGTATAAATTTCACCTTTTCTGGCAAAACTAGCTATTAATGCTTTGGAAAGGTGATTTTTTATGAAAAAGAAGACGTTAATAGCAGTTTCGTTAGTATTGGTTATTATGTGGGCAGCCGGTCCGGCAGCAGCCCGCCTTGATGAGCGTATTTTAGAAAACGAGCCTTATATTATGCCGCCACCGGCTATTGAAGCTGTGGCTCATAGTTTGTATGAGGTTAAGCCTGGGGATACCCTTTCAAATATTGCTATGGGGAGTGGGGTCTCCGTAGAAGTTCTTGCGGCGGCGAACGGCTTGCTTGACCGGGATAGCATCCGCGCCGGCCTGCTGCTGTTAGTACCGTCCGATTATACCGTGCACCTGGTTCAGTACGGGGAAACTCTGTCGGGCATAGCCGGGAACTACCGGGTGGATGCCGGTGTAATTGCGACTAGGAACAGGATATCCAATATGGACAACATCTTCGCCGGCAGACAATTACTAATTCCCTGTACAGCCGCAGGTGATGAGGCCGCCATGCCGGTTGTTGCCGGCGCACAGGTAAGGCCGCTGTCCTGGCCGCTAATGGGTACGATTACTTCCCCCTTTGGCTTACGGGACGGAAGGCCTCATGAGGGTATTGATATTGCGGCTGAGGAGAATACTCCTATTCGGGCGTCGGCGCCTGGTCGGGTAGTATTTGCCGGTCACAGGGGTACCTACGGGCTGGCTGTAATCATCGACCATGGTGGCGGGGTACGCACGCTTTACGCTCATTGCGCAAAATTATTCGTATCTGAGGGTAGCGTTGTTGATGCTACCACGGTGATCGCTCTGGCCGGCAGCACCGGTCGTTCTACCGGGCCCCACCTGCACCTGGAAGTTATATTAAACGGCGTCCCCGTAGACCCGCTGCCATGCCTGGGACGGGAAAGCTATTTCGGTTAGACTGATTCAATGCTGATTTGTGTAAAGCTTTATGCTTTACAATCCTGAAAATCTTTGATGGCGCCGCGCTAGCGGCATGGTTGTCTAATAAAAACAATGGCTGCCTTTAAAAGCGGCCGTTGTTTTTATTAGGTAAGCTTTTTAGTGAGTTAACCTCAGCTACTTTACAGAAATTAATTTACAAGTTATATTTAAGAAGACATCTGGTAAAAAAGCCGGGGGGGGTTCATATTGTACCGCCTACTTTTTGCCGGTGATGACGGCCGGCTTTACGACCACCATACCCTGCGCGCCACCGGTAGGACCGGGGACCGGTTTGTTGAACTGTCCGGAGAGGATATGGAAAAGCTTCCTGCCGGAGCTTCTTTGGTGATGGTGCCTGGCGGGGTGCCGGTGGGGATGACCCGTGAAGGCAATTTTACTGCTCTTGAATATAACCCCTGGACGAAGGGGCGGTCATGGGCGGTCGGAGCGCTTCTCCCCCAGGGTTATACCCGTACCTATCTGCCTTCTTTTACAAGGAGCAAGCGGGAAAGTGTCTTGCCTTTACTGGGATACACTGCTGTAGCCTGCCGGGAGGGCGAACTGTATGCAGCGGTCCGGCGTACAGATGACCCGGAACAATGGGACCCGGTCCATTAC
Organism: Desulfotomaculaceae bacterium; assembly: GCA_028702435.1. Lineage (GTDB taxonomy): Bacteria > Bacillota > Desulfotomaculia > Desulfotomaculales > Pelotomaculaceae > MVQL01. Next base: position 4,625 of record JAQVOX010000019.1, read on the forward strand.
GATACCGCAGAATTGCCTTTGCTGGTGAAAAGTAAATTAGCCATATCCCCGGAAAATTCTATTCTGAGGCATTTATCACACTGCGCGCTGGATTATCATTGCTTTACCGCCCAAAATATTTTTTACGGCCGGTGGGAAGGAGGCATACCGGTTTCCCCGGCATGCAATGCCCGCTGTCTAGGCTGTATTTCCTTGCAACCGGCAGAGTGTTGCCCGTCGCCGCAAGCGCGGATCGGATTCAGTCCGGACGCGGCCGAAGTGGCTGAAGTGGCGGCGCCTCATTTAAAAAACGGGGAGGGTGCAATCATCAGCTTTGGCCAAGGCTGTGAAGGAGAACCGTCGCTGGCGGCCGGTACTATTGTACGGGCAATGAAGCTGATCCGCGCTGCAACAAACCGGGGCACGATTAATATGAACAGCAACGGTGGCTATAGCGCCGGGGTGAGTGATATTTGCTGCGCAGGCCTGGACTCTATTCGGGTCAGTATAATCAGCGCCCGTGAAGACATTTATAACGCCTACTACCGTCCGCAGAGCTATAGCCTGGCCGATGTTCGCTATTCGCTCAAGAAGGCGGCTTTGCTCGGAGTATATACTTCGCTGAATCTCCTGGTATTTCCCGGGCTCACTGACCGGGCAGAAGAAGTAGCGGCTTTAGTAAATCTAATTGAGGAAACAGGGGTAAAAATGGTGCAATTGCGCAATTTGAATATTGATCCTGATTTGCTGTTTCAGCATTTGCCTAGTGCCGAGGAAGATCTTTTGGGCATACCTGGTTTAATTGAGTTGCTTCAGAAAGTACCTGGCCTCAAAGTGTCAAACTTCAGCCACCCGGTTAAGTAAAAGGTTGTTCTTGCAGGGGAATGGCTGTTATGCTAAAATAAATAAGTGTATTTATAAGTTGTTTTATTCTATGGAAAGAGGTGAATCCGATGAAAGAAGCGATACATCCGAAATATGGAAAGGCCAAAGTTACCTGTGTTTGCGGTGAGACCTTTGAAACCGGTTCCACTAAGCAGGAACTGCGGGTGGAAATCTGCTCCAAGTGCCATCCATTTTATACAGGATCTCAGCGGACTATAGAAACTGGCGGAAGGGCCGAACGCTTCCGTAAAAAATACGGCTTAACCAAGTAGGGCAGGTAAGCAGGGGACAGGTAGCAGGGCGGGTGCTCTGCTATTTCTGATTATACAGATATACGCCGGCAATGTTTACTGTTTGCTGATGGCGGGCAGGCGAAAATTGCTATAACTTTACGGCAATGCGGAAGGCGGGTAAAATTGAAAATGTTGGATAAATTGGTTGCATTAGAGGAAAAGTATGAAGAACTGGGCCGGTTAATCGCCGACCCGGAAATCATCGCTGACCTTAGCCGGTGGCAGCAGTACGTAAAAGCACATTCAGACTTGACCGATATAGTGAGTGTCTTTAGAGATTACCAAAAGACTGTTAACGAAATTAAAGACGCTAAAATGCTTCTTGATGAAGAGCAGGATATAGAAATGCGTGAAATGGTGCAAGCAGAGCTGGATGATCTGGTTAAAATCAAATCCGGCCAGGAAAAAGAACTAAAGATGCTTTTGCTGCCTAAAGATCCCAATGATGACAAGAATGTGATTGTAGAAATTCGGGCCGGCACAGGCGGGGAAGAGGCGGCGCTGTTTGCATCGGACTTATTCCGGATGTACTCCCGCTTTGCAGAAAACCAGGGATGGAAAACAGAAATGCTAAGTGCTAATTATACCGATATCGGCGGTTTTAAGGAGATCATCTTTCTTATTGAAGGGCGGGGCGCCTATAGCCGGTTGAAATTTGAAAGTGGTGCGCACCGGGTACAGCGGATCCCCACCACCGAGTCCGGGGGGAGGATTCATACCTCAGCGGCCACAGTGGCGGTGCTGCCCGAGGCCGAGGAGGTAGACGTGGTGATTGACCCCAATGACCTGCGCATTGATGTGTTCTGCGCATCCGGTCATGGTGGCCAGTCGGTCAATACCACCCAGTCAGCTGTGCGAATTACCCATATTCCCTCGGGAATAGTTGTCTCCATGCAAGATGAAAAATCTCAGCATAAAAATAAGGATAAGGCCATGAAAGTACTGATGGCCCGCGTGCTTGACCGCGCCCAGAGCGAGCACCGGCAAATGATGGCCAGCACACGCCGGTCTATGGTTGGAACGGGTGATCGTAGCGAGCGGATTCGCACTTATAATTTTCCGCAAAACCGGGTCACTGACCACCGGGTTGGCCTGACCCTGCACCGGTTGGAAGCAGTCCTGGAAGGGGACTTGAATGATATTATTGACACTCTGGTCACCACCGATCAGGCAGAGCTTCTGAATCAGGTGGACTGA
>JAQVOX010000019.1:7078-22135 GCA_028702435.1 Desulfotomaculaceae bacterium
CAGGATAGTGACGAGGGTATTATGTCTGTTATGATTAAAGAGGCCGTCAGCCTGGCAAGGCGCCTACTTATCGAAAGCGGCTCTGCTTCGCCCGCGCTGGATGCAGAGGTGCTACTGGCCCATGTAACCGGACGTGACCGGGCCGGGCTTTACCGGGATTGGGAAAAGATGCTAACGCCTGGTGAAGAGGCCGGGTATAAAACAGTGATTGACGGGAGACGTTATGGCATGCCGGTTGCTTATCTTACCGGTTACAAGGAATTTATGAGCTTAAACTTTGCTGTTAATCCCTTTGTGCTGATACCCCGCCCGGAGACTGAGTTGCTGGTCGAGGCGGCTCTGCAACTCGCACCGCTCGGCGCTGTGATTGTTGACGTGGGCACCGGCAGCGGTGCGATTGCCGTTAGCCTGGCTTACTTTAGACCTGACGTCCGCGTTTACGCTACAGATCAGTCACCGGAGGCTATTGAGACAGCACGGTTGAACGCTGTCCGGCATGGTTTAGGTGACCGTGTCAAATTTTACCAGGGTGACTTGCTTGCGCCGTTATCAAGACTCAATTTAACCGGAAGAGTAGACTTGCTTACGGCTAACCTGCCGTATATTGCTACCGGTGACATTCCTTTCCTGCCACGGGAGGTGAGGCTCTTTGAACCACTGTCCGCGCTGGACGGGGGGATAGACGGAATGGAACTGTACCGGCGTTTTATACCCGATGCCGTGCATATTTTGCGGCCTGGCGGGATACTGCTGGCCGAGATCGGTTGCGACCAGCGGGAGGCTGTGGCAAGGCTTTTGCAACCCCCGCTGTGGGAAGTTGCGGTCCGAAAGGACCTGGCCGGGCGGGACCGGCTTGCAGTGGGGCGGAGGATGAATAAATAATTACATGCAAAAAAATATAGTTACAAGGTATGTCAAAGTTAATCCAGTTAATCCTGAAGCAGGGCCGCTAGCAGAGGGGGGCCTGATTTTGCGCCGGGGAGGGCTGGTGGCCTTTCCTACCGAAACCGTTTACGGCCTCGGAGCAAATGCCCTGGATGGGCGGGCAGTAGAAGGCATTTTTCAAGCTAAGGGCCGCCCTGCGGACAACCCGCTGATAGTCCATGTTGCCGGTCGGGAAGCGGTTGGCGGCCTGGTTAAAGAGGTTCCCGGCGTGGCGAGAGAACTAATGAATGCCTTTTGGCCGGGACCACTTACCATAATTTTGCCGGTGGGTAAAGATGTGCCGGCTGAGGTTACTGCCGGCCTGGATACCGTTGCGTTGCGGATGCCTCGCCACCCGGTTGCGCTTGGCTTGATTCGTGCCGCAGGTGTTCCGGTTGCCGCGCCCAGCGCCAATACCTCCGGGCGGCCTAGCCCGACTACGGCGCAGCACGTTTTAAACGACCTGGAGGGACGGATTGACATGGTCTTGGATGGCGGGCCGGCAGGTGTGGGGGTGGAGTCAACAGTTCTCGACCTGACGGCGCCGGCGCCGATTGTGCTAAGGCCTGGCGGGATCACCCCGGAAGAACTTTGCTTAGTACTGGGGACTGTAGAAGTTGACCCGCAAGCCCGGTTCGCTAATCAAGGGGAAGGCCGGCCGCGTTCCCCGGGTATGAAATACACTCACTATGCCCCCCGCGCGCGATTATTAGTGGTTGAAGGCCGGGCGGAAGCAGTTGCTGTAAAAATTAAAGAATTGGCTGGGGAATACCGGAACAGGGGTAAGCGGGTGGGTATCCTGTCGTACGAAGACAGCGCTGATTTTACGAATATTGGGGAAGTGATTATGGTTGGGAGACGGGCTCAACCTGAAACTGTAGCGGAGAAATTATATGCTGCCCTGCGGTGTTTCGATGAGACGGACGTGGACCTGATCCTGGCAGAGGGCATTGATGACCAGGGTGTGGGATTGGCCGTGATGAACCGGTTGCGCAAAGCGGCCGGCGGCCAGATAATCCGTGCATAGCGTGCGGGAGAACTTATTGACAACAACTATTATTTTAAAGACGGTGAGAGTATTTATGGAGCTGCTTTTTGTGTGTACAGGAAACACCTGCCGCAGCAGTATGGCTGAGGCGCTGGCGCGCAAAATTCTGGCGGAGTACCCGGATAGAGCGACCAAACTGACGGTTTCTTCCGCCGGTGTGGCGGCCTGGTCCGGCGCGCCGGCTTCGAAAGAAGCGGTAGAGGCGCTGGCCGGGATGGGAGTGGAGCTTAAGGCACACCGTGCAACCCGCTTAACGCCGGAGATTATTAGCAGGGCCGGCTTGATTCTGACTATGACCCGGGCACACCGGGAGCAGGTCCGGAGTATCCTGCCGCCGGTTGCCGGGAAAGTTTTTACCATTGCTGAGTACGCTGGATTTGAGGAGGATGTGCCGGACCCGATCGGCGGTTCTATAGAAACCTACCGTTTATGTGCCGGAAGACTCGAGTCTTTGATTACTTGTGCTCTAGATCGGTTTTGGGAAAAGCATCAAGGATTTTTTAATCGGGATTAGAGGATTTTTTTTATTGCTGTCGAAACTTGTTGATAATGTATCTAATTGTAAAGAAGGTTAATCAAAGATGAAAATTGCCTTAGCAAGCGACCATGGAGGGTTTAAGCTAAAAGAGGAAATTGCCGGGCTGCTTGGCGAAGCTGGTATAAAATATGAGGATTTTGGTGCTTTCTCCGAGGAGGCTGTGGATTATCCCGACCTGGCGCTGGTAGTGGCGGAGGCGGTGTGTAAAGGTGATTTTGACCGGGGCATCCTTTGTTGCGGAACGGGCATCGGGGTGTCGATTGCCGCCAATAAAGTGCCTGGGATAAGGGCGGCTCTGTGTCATGACACGTTTTCTGCCAGGGCGGCCAGGGAACATAACTGCGCCAATGTTCTGGCGATGGGGCAGCGGGTGATCGGCATGGGGTTGGCGCGGGATATCGTTTCCACGTGGCTCGGGGCAGAATTTCTGAGTGGGCGGCATGCCCGCCGGGTAGAAAAAATAACAGCTATTGAGCAAAAATATAATCGTTGTAGCCGGTAGATGAAGGTAGCCGGCAGTGGGGAGGATTGTTTTATGAGTTTGATGCGCCCGCTTTCAGAAGTTGATCCGGAGATAGCTCGCGTTATTGATTTTGAGATCCGGCGGCAGCGCCATACTCTTGAGCTGATCGCTTCAGAAAACGTAGCCAGTCAAGCAGTAATGGAAGCTCAGGGCTCGGTCCTGACCAATAAGTATGCCGAAGGATATCCGGGCCGGCGGTACTACGGGGGTTGCGAGTTTGTTGATGTAGCCGAAAGCTTGGCCATTTCCCGTGCCAAAGAGTTGTTCGGCGCTGAATTCGCTAACGTCCAGTCTCATTCCGGGGCGCAGGCAAACACAGCCGTATATTATGGCCTGTTAAATCCGGGAGATACCATCCTGGGTATGGACCTTGCACACGGTGGTCACCTTTCCCATGGCAGCCCCATTAACATTTCCGGTAAGTATTTTAGTTTTGTCTTTTACGGGGTCGAAAAAGAGACCGGCATGATTGATTATGAAAAAGTATCGGCGATTGCCAGGGAGCACAAGCCAAAAATGATCATTGCCGGCGCCAGTTCCTATCCCCGTGCTATCGATTTTGCCAAATTTGGCGAAATTGCCCGGGAAACCGGCGCCTACCTGATGGTCGATATGGCCCATATTGCCGGACTGATCGCAGCCGGGCTGCACATGAGCCCCGTTCCGTATGCGGACGTGGTTACTACCACTACTCATAAGACTTTGCGCGGGCCAAGGGGTGGGCTAATCCTAAGCAGAGACCGGTACGGCGCCCAAATAAATAAAGCGGTCTTTCCGGGGATTCAGGGCGGACCGCTAATGCATGTGATCGCCTCCAAGGCGGTAGCGTTTAAAGAAGCGATGGAGCCTGGTTTCAAAAACTACCAGCAAAAAGTCCTAAATAACGCGCACGCTTTGGCAGTAGCCCTGCTTGAACGCGGCTTTGAGGTGGTTTCCGGAGGTACTGATAATCACCTAATCCTGGTTGACCTGCGCAGCAAAAATATTACCGGAAAAGAGGCCCAGGAACTGATGGACACTGTTGGCGTGACTGTGAATAAGAATCCGATCCCGTTTGACCCGCTGCCGCCCAATACGTCCAGCGGTATCCGCATTGGTACTCCCGCAGTTACCACCCGCGGCTTAAAAGAAGGAGATATGGTCCAGATTGCCGAAATTATTGACTATGCCGTTGCCAACCGTGACGATCGTGCCCGGCTGGACGGCGCCAGGGCCAAGGTGACCGCATTGTGCGAACAATATCCTTTGTACTAAGAGGTGTTAACGGGCATGGAACGACCAGGTTGGGACCGGTACTTTATGGATATTACCAGAGTTGTGGCCAACCGGTCCACCTGCCTGCGCCGGCAGGTGGGGGCGCTGTTGGTAAAGGACAGGCGGATCCTTGCCAGTGGATATAATGGCGCCCCGGTTGGCCTGAGGCACTGTCTGGAAACCGGTTGCCTGCGCGAGCAAAAGGGTGTACCTTCCGGTGAGCGTCATGAACTTTGCCGTGGATTGCACGCCGAGCAAAACGCGGTGTTGCAGGCTGCCTTGTACGGCATTGCCATCAAGAATGCCGTGTGTTACGTTACCCATCAGCCCTGCCTGCTTTGTGCAAAAATCCTGATTAACGCCGGAGTGTGGAAAGTGGTTTTCCATGGTAGTTACCCGGACCCGCTAGCGCTGGAGATGTTTGAAGAAGCAGGAGTAGAGCTGGTTCGCCACAATAGCGAGTAGTTAATATGATAAATTAAAAGTCAGGTCGAAAGGCGGTTTGGGTCTAATTGTTGAAAGTTACGACCGTATTCGGGACCAGGCCGGAGGCGATAAAAATGGCCCCGCTGGTGCAGGAACTGATGAAATACCCGGGCGAGATCGAATGTAAAGTGGTAGTTACAGCCCAGCACCGGGAGATGCTGGATCAAGTGCTGAATTTATTTAAGATCAGCCCCGATTATGACTTGGATATTATGCGCGCAAAGCAGAGTCTTTTTGACATCACCGGCCGGGCGCTGTCCGGATTGCAGGATGTTTTTCAAGCGGAGCAGCCGGGGCTGGTCCTGGTGCACGGTGATACAACCACCACGTTTGTAGCGGCCCTGGCCGCCTATTATTTGCAGATACCGGTGGGCCATGTTGAGGCGGGACTGCGGACACATGATAAGTACTCCCCTTTTCCGGAAGAAATGAACCGGCATTTGACCGGGGTCCTGGCCGACCTGCACTTTGCACCCACTGCAAGCGCCAGGCAAAATCTGATTAATGAAGGTATACCGAAAAAAGATATATTCGTTACTGGGAATACGGTCATTGACGCCCTTTTGGCCACAGTGCAGCCAGGCTATATTTTTGACAGTCCGGTTTTAAGTGGAGTTAATTATGACAGCCGCAGGGTTTTGCTGGTGACAACCCACCGCAGGGAAAATTTAGGTGAACCATTGCGCGATATTTACCGGGCACTTAAAGAAATACTGGAGGATTACCGGGATGTAGAGGTAATATTTCCTGTACATAAGAACCCGCTGGTAAGGAATGTAGTGTACGAAGAGTTAGGTGGCCTCAACCGGGTGCACCTAATCGAACCTTTGGAATACCAGCCTTTTGTTAATTTGATTAACCGCAGTTATTTGGTTTTGAGTGATTCCGGCGGCTTGCAGGAAGAGGCGCCCGCTCTTGGAAAGCCGGTGCTGGTTCTGCGCGATACGACTGAGCGGCCGGAGGCGGTTGCAGCGGGAACCGTCCGGTTGGTCGGCGCCGGGCGGGATGTGGTGGTCTCTGAAACCAGGCGGCTGCTTGATGATCAGGTTTTTTACAGTAAAATGGCCACTGCCGTCAATCCTTACGGTGACGGGCGCGCTGCGGAGCGCATTGTACAGGCAATTAGATTAAAGTTTGGTGCCTCAAAGGAACCGGTGGGAGAATTTTGGTTGTAAAGATTCAGTAAAATATTTTTTAACCTTAAAGGAATAACGCTTTTGATGTAGAACATCTTATTTTAAGGATGGTTGCAAGCCCGGAGTGAATATGACATTATATGTCACTATTACCGGTCTGCTTGGACAAAATGACAGTGAAAAAGGATAAAGACGAAGTTCCAGAACAGAAAAAAAAACAAGATCGGGAGTTTGCCGTACAGGCGGTAGGTATGGCTACCACGATTAGTGTCGAAATAGCCGTGACGACAGTGGCAGGTTATTTCTGCGGGCATTTCCTGGATGGTAAGTTTGATACCGGTCCCTGGTTAATGCTGGTTGGTGTTCTGCTTGGGCTGGCTGTAGGTTTTATGTTTGTTTATAAAACCTTACAAGTTTTTTTCAAGGAGAGGAAGTAAGTTGGTTATGCAGGATCTTGATTTTGATGGCCAGTTAATCAAGGCATTAAAGCTATCCGGCTTGCTTATGGCGTTCTGTTGCTTTGTGCTGCTATTGCGGCCTCATGACCCCCTGGTATGGGGTATGGTTGTGGGTATCGCCACAGGTATGTGGAGTGCTTTTTTTATGGGCAAAAGGCTCAAGTCTACTGAAGGCATGAGCATAAACAGGGCTAGAATGCAAATCGCTATCGGAACCAACCTGCGTCTGGTCCTTATTATTGCGGTTCTGTTTGTTGTTGTCCGGACCGGTTGGATAAACCCTTACGCTACTGTGGTAGGCATTTTTGTCATCCACGGGATTTTTATCTTTCTCGTAGCTTTGCGCAGGGGTGCCAGCGGGGGGGGCTTTTCTAAATAAATAAAATAATAGTAAAGGAGGTGAAATAGAACGTGCTAAGCTTGCATGAGGTAGAAAGTAGATTGGACCTTTGGGGCGGCGTGTTTAAGCTCTGGGAGAGGGATTCACACAACGTAGAGATAATGTGGAATTTAAATCTTGCCGGTATTAATCTGGAATTCAGCATGAGAACAATGGTCATGACCTGGATTGTGATGATTCTTGTGGTGGTTTTTTGTGTTGCGGCTACCCGCAAGTTGGATATGCGGCGTCCGGGCGGGCTTCAGAATGTAATGGAAATTATATTTGAAATGATCCGGGGGCAAATTAATCAAGCCATGGACCCGCAAAAAGGAAGTAGCATTATTAGCATTATAATGACGTTTTTAATCTTTATTTTGTTTTCCAACTTGCTTGGTTTGATACCAACCCTCATGTCCCCGACAGCTAACCCCAATACTGCTTTCGCCTTGTCTTTAACCACATTTGCTCTGATTTGGTTTTATGGTATCAAGTACAAAGGCATCCGTTACTTTAGCCATTGGTTTAAGCCGAATATCGTGTTTCTTCCGATTAATTTAATTGAGGAATTTGTCAAACCGGTAACGCTGGCAGCCCGTCTTTTCGGGAATATCTACGCAGGTGAGGTTCTGATTTGCACCTGGTTGGGTATGTTTACCGGGTGGTATTATTTAACCGGAGGCTTTATTGCTGAAATGATATGGCTGGCTTTCAGTGTCTTTGTGAGTGTGATCCAGGCATATATCTTTTCCGTGCTTAGCATTAATTATATTGGATCGGCTATGACGACAGAGGACCATTAATTATCTTGCTAAGCTTATTGCCGGGTATGAGTAAGTAGTTAGTTTAGATTATGTTGTTTTGCTTTGATAGGCAACATCAAATATTATTGAGAGGTGGGTATTAGGTGGAAAACGAAATTTTATCTGCTGGAGCAGCTATTGGTTGTGGTATAGCTATGGGTGTAGGTGCTGCTGGCGCTGCTATCGGTGACGGTGTTCTTGGCAGCAAAACGATTGAGGCGCTTGCGCGCCAACCGGAGTCAAGGGGTACCATTATGACCACCTTTTTTATCTTTTTTGGCTTGGTCGAGGCGCTGCCTGTTATCGCAATCGTTATCGGCTTCATCTTAATGGGTAGAATATAGGTGGCTAAGAGAAATATTTCATGCTCCGGGAATCGGATACCGGTTAATGTTTGCCCTCCAATGGACGGATTAACTAGCTGGTTTGCCGGTGACCGGTTTCCGGTTCTTGATGACCGAATTTATCCGGCGTCCGGTACGGGACGCCCGGCGTCGGAATGGAGGGGAATTGGTTTTGGAAAATTTTCCTAATAGTAGCTTGATTGCACAGATAATTAATTTTGTGCTTTTGGTGTTTTTGTTGAAGAAGTTTGCCTTTAAACCCCTGGGGAAAATGTTGTCCGACCGCCAGAAGCTTATTGCCGACAATATCGCCACTGCCGAGCAGGAGCGGGAGCAGGCTGCGCTGATTAAGGCGGAATACGAGGCTGAAATGCAGCGCACCCGCGAACATGCCCAGGAGATTATCCAAAAAGCCACTAAAGCGGCTGAAGAAAAGGCTGCTGAGGTAATGGAAAGCGCCAAGGATGAGGCGAAAAGATTAAAGGATGCTGCTCTTGCCGAGATCCGGAACGAAAAGGAAAAAGCCGTGGTCGATATGCGTGACCAGGCTGCGAGCCTTGCCATCCTGGTGGCCGGCAAGATCATTGACCAGCGCCTTGATGAAAGTATGCAGCGCGAGATGGTGCAGGAGTTTGTTAAAGAGGCAGGGGATCTGCTATGCTAAAAGGGGCAGTGGCGGGGCGTTATTCAGCAGCCCTGTATGAACTTGCCGTGAAAATAAAAGAGGTAGACAGGGTTGAAGATGAGCTAAAGATGGTAGCGGCTGCTATTAAAGAGAACGAAGATTTGCAAAAGATAATCTATCACCCGCAGATTACCGTTGCCGATAAAAAAGAGTTGCTTGACAAGTTGTTTAAGGGAAAGATTTTACCTTTGACCAGTAACTTTATCGGCTTGTTGTTAGACCGTCGCCGGGAGAATTATCTTGGGGATATTGTGGACGAATTTGTTGCCCAAGCCAACAAAGACCGTAATATTGTAGCAGCCAGGATCAGCTCGGCGGTTGAGTTGAATAATGCCGAAAAGGATGCTATAGATCAGTTACTGGCTAAAATTACCGGTATGAAAGTACAGTCTTCCTACACTGTTGACCCTTCTCTGAGGGGCGGGGTATTAATGCGTTTCGGGGATAAGGTTATTGACGGTACAATTAAGGCAAGGCTGGACACAATGGCAGATAGTCTCAGGAAAATCAGTTAATTATAGATTGGGGTGAACCAGTAGAATGAATTTGCGACCTGAAGAGATAAGCTCGATTATTCGGCAGCAAATAGATAAGTACCAGGCTCAAATTGAAATGACGGATGCCGGGACAGTAATCACCGTTGGTGACGGAATTGCCCGGGTATACGGCCTGATGGAATGTATGTCGATGGAACTGCTGGAGTTCCCCGGCGGTGTGCTGGGAATGGCCCTCAACCTGGAAGAGGACAATATCGGTTGTGTTATCCTTGGCCCGTACAGGCATATTAAAGAGGGAGATACGGTCAAGCGCACCGGACGGATTGTGTCCGTGCCTGTGGGCGATCCCCTGATCGGCCGGGTGGTAAACCCGATGGGGCAGCCGCTGGACGGTAAGGGGCCAATCAAAAGCGACAAGTTTTTGCCGATTGAAAAGATTGCACCGGGTGTTATGTACCGTAAATCAGTACATCAGCCCTTGCAGACCGGCCTGAAGGCCATTGATTCCATGACCCCGATTGGCCGCGGTCAGAGGGAATTAATCCTGGGTGACCGCCAGACCGGTAAGACCGCGATTGCTATTGATGCGATCATTAACCAGAAGGGCGGCGATGTGATCTGCATCTACGTTGCCGTCGGCCAGAAGCAGTCTACTGTGGCTAATGTGGTGCAGCGCCTGCAGGATGCCGGCGCCATGGATTATACAATTATTGTATCCGCAACCGCTTCCGACCCGGCCCCGGTGCTGTACATTGCACCCTTTGCCGGAGCGGCGATGGGTGAGGAATTTATGTCCCAGGGCAAGCATGTATTAATCGTGTATGACGACCTGTCCAAACAGGCCTCGGCTTACCGCGAGCTTTCACTGCTTTTGCGGAGGCCGCCCGGACGTGAAGCATATCCGGGTGACATCTTCAACGTGCACAGCCGGCTTTTAGAGCGGGCCTGCAAACTTTCCGATGACCTCGGCGCCGGTTCGATGACCGCGCTGCCGATTATTGAAACGCAGGCCGGTGACGTTTCTGCTTATATCCCGACAAACGTGATATCCATCACCGACGGACAGATCTTCCTTGAACCAGACCTTTTCTACGCCGGTGTCAGGCCGGCTGTCAACGTGGGTATCTCGGTATCCCGAGTTGGTGGTAACGCCCAGGTTAAGGCGATGAAAGGTATCGCCGGCAGCCTGCGCTTGGACTTGGCCCAGTACCGTGAATTAGCTGCCTTTGCCCAGTTTGGTTCCGACTTGGACAAGACGACGCTTTCCAAGCTGACTCGTGGTGAGCGTATGGTGGAATTGTTGAAGCAGGACCAGTATGTACCGATGCCCGTCGAAGAGCAAGTTGCGAGTATTTTTGCTGCAACCTACGGCTTCCTAGACGACCTGCCGGTAAATCAGGTTTTACCCTTTGAGGCGGAATTCCTCAAATATATGAGAGCTAATAAAGGCTCGATTCTTGAGAGCATCCGCAAGACAGGGGAGCTATCGGACCAGACAGACAAAGAATTGAGAGCAGCTATCGAAGCTTTCAAGGCTGATTTTAAGGCTACTCACGGGATTGAGTAGGCAGGTTTAATATATGGGAAAAGGAAGTTCGCCGGTTTTAGTTGAAAAAGGTGGTGAGGATCTATATGGCAAGCTTGCGCGATATCCGGCGACGGATTAAAAGTACCGAAAACATGCAGAAGATCACCAAGGCGATGAAGGCGGTGTCTGCTGCTAAAATGAGGAAAGCGCAGGAAGCGGTGATATCGGCACGTCCTTACGCTAAGCGGATCAGGGGTGTGATGGGAAGGATTGCGGCAGCATCCGGTTCGGTCAACGACCCGCTATTAGCGGTGCGTGAGCCGAAAAAGGTTGCCTATGTCATAATTACGGGTGACCAAGGCTTGTGTGGTGGTTTTAACAGTAACGTGATCAATATGGCGAATAAAACTATGAAGAGCGATAGTGCTGAGGTCAGTTTAATCGCTGTAGGCCGTAAATCGCGTGATTTCTTCAGGAGAACCGGTTATAAAATTGATGCCGAGTATATCGGCTTGGGCAATGATATCAAGTATAGCACTGCCCGAGAGATTAACTCGATTATTGTTAATAAATATTCAGCCGCGGAGTACGATGCAGTCTATCTTGTCTATAGCCAGTTCGTCAATATATTGGTGCAGAATCCCGTAGTAATGAAGCTTCTGCCGGCTGATGCGCCGACTGATGCGCCGGCTGCGGAAGGTGAAGGTCAGGCCCAGAAAGCAAACTATATTTTTGAGCCCGATTCACCACAGCAAGTACTGGCACAATTGATGCCCACATATCTTGAGAACGCTATTTACCAGGGGTTGCTGGAAAGCAAGGCTGGTGAGCAAAGCGCCAGGATGACAGCGATGGAAAACTCCACTAAGAGTGCCGGTGATATAATTGATAGTTTGACGCTGTCCATGAACAGGGCCCGCCAGGCTGCGATTACAAGTGAAATATCCGAGATTGTGGGCGGCGCAGCCGCCCTTGAATAAGGGCAAAGGGGGTAAGTGAAGCAAATGAACGTTGGTCATATTGTGCAAGTTATCGGCGTTGTGGTGGATATCCGTTTTCCACCCGGACAAGTTCCGGCGATTTACAACGCAATTAAAATAAAAAGCGATAAAGAAGATAACCAAATTGATCTCACCTTAGAAGTAGCCCAGCACCTTGGTAATAATACCGTGCGGACCATTGCCATGTCGGTTACAGACGGTTTGGTGCGGGGTATGGAGGCTGTAGATACCGGTGCTCCCATTTCCGTGCCGGTAGGAGAGGGAACTTTAGGCCGTATGCTGGATGTCCTGGGTGAGCCCATTGACAATGCGGGTGAGATTAAAAGTGAGATGAAATACGCTATCCACCGGCCGGCTCCCGAGCTGACTGATCAATCTACAAGGGAAGAGCAGTTGGCAACCGGGATTAAGGTGATTGACCTTTTGGTACCGTTTTTAAAGGGCGGCAAGATTGGCTTATTTGGTGGCGCCGGTGTGGGCAAAACCGTTGTAATTATGGAGCTGATTAATAATATCGCCAAGCAGCACGGTGGTATTTCAGTTTTTGCCGGTGTGGGTGAGCGTACCCGTGAGGGCAACGACCTCTATAACGAAATGACAGAATCCGGCGTGTTGGACAAGACGGCCATGGTGTTTGGCCAGATGAACGAGCCGCCTGGCGCCCGCTTGCGGGTTGTGCTTACCGGCCTTTGCCTGGCGGAGTACTTCCGTGACGAAGAAGGCGCCGATACTCTGTTGTTTATCGATAACATTTTCCGTTTTACGCAGGCTGGCTCCGAAGTTTCCGCGCTATTGGGCCGGATGCCCTCAGCCGTGGGTTACCAGCCGACCTTGGCCACAGAGATGGGCCAAATGCAGGAGCGCATTACATCTACTCAAAAGGGTTCAGTTACTTCGATTCAAGCTGTTTACGTGCCTGCGGATGACTTAACAGACCCTGCGCCGGCTACAACCTTTGCGCACTTAGACGGTACCGTGGTGCTGTCCCGCCAGATTGCCGAGCTTGGTATTTACCCGGCAGTGGACCCGCTGGACTCAACCTCACGCATTCTTAGCCCGAATGTGGTCGGAGCCGAGCACTACAATGTGGCCAGAGGAGTGCAGATGGTGCTCCAGCGCTACAAGGAGTTGCAAGACATTATCGCCATCCTTGGTATGGAAGAACTGGGTGATGAAGATAAGCTTGTGGTTGCCCGGGCCCGGAGAATACAGAAATTCCTGTCCCAGTCCTTCAGCGTGGCGGAACAGTTCACCGGCAGGGCAGGTAAGATGGTGCCGATCAAAGACACCATCCGCGGATTTAAAGAAATTCTCGACGGCAAGTACGACGACTTGCCTGAGGACGCTTTCTATATGGTGGGCGGTATCGAAGAGGCTGTGGAAAAGGCGAAGACATTCGAGTAATAGCTTGCCGGTCGGTGCCTGCCCATACAGATCTCCCTAACGGGAGCTCTGGATCCTGCGCTAAAACGCAGTAACTTATATGTCTGAAACATATAGAAAGGCAGTGGATTGTATGGCTGATGTGACCCAGCGATTGGAAATAGTTACACCTGAGAAAAAGGCCTTCAGCGATGAAATCAGTATTTTGATTGCGCCCGGGGTTGAAGGTGAACTCGGTATCCTTCCCCGTCACGCTGCGCTGATCACACCGTTGAAAATTGGGCTTCTGAAGTTCGATCATAATGGCGAACGGATCATTATGACTATAAGCGGCGGCTTTATGGAGGTTAGGGACAGTAGAATCACTATTTTAGCAACCGCTGTGGAGAGACTGGAAGAGATCGATGTGGCGCGTGCTGAAGCAGCAAAGCAGCGCGCCGAGGAGCGGCTTACTGCCAAGACGCCTGATATTGACGTGATCAGGGCTGAATTGGCC
The DNA here is from genome assembly GCA_028702435.1 of Desulfotomaculaceae bacterium. Taxonomy (GTDB): domain Bacteria; phylum Bacillota; class Desulfotomaculia; order Desulfotomaculales; family Pelotomaculaceae; genus MVQL01. The sequence continues at coordinate 20,562 of JAQVOX010000019.1, forward strand.
CTGAAAAGGGCAATCAACCGCTTGAAATCTAAACAACAAATATAAAAGTTTTATGAAAGACAGGGCACCGCCGTAGGCGGCGCCCTGTCTTTTGTTAGTGCGCCCGGGCGCGGGCGCAGTCTAACGGGGAAATGGAGCGGGTGACCTCAGGAAGTAGATGGGATGTGTTGTAACGTGTGCTTTTCTTGGCCTAGTGGGCGTAGCGAAACACGTAAGGGTAGGCCGCAATGCTAAGGTTATAATATATGCTAATTATGGTAATATTATGATGAGAAGTGACATGCTAAGCCCGCTGAAGCTGGTGAGACATGAAAACCCACGGCTATAATGCCTATCAGGAGGCAACGATGCCTGTGCAGAAAAAAAGAAAAAAGCTGCTTGCTGCTATACTATTTGGTTTTATATTGCTTTTCGTATTTACGGCGCCTGCTGTTAAGAAAACAATAACTGCGAACAGGGAAGGGGCCTTGCTCACTGCTTTAATTAAATCAGCCGGCGCCGAGGTGCAGGAAGTAAATGTTACCGGGTGGGTAAAAGTTGAAGCGAAGCCGGGTCAACCGGGGCCGCCGGTGGAAATGGTCCGCAAAGTTGCTGATAGTATGGGGCTTATTAGCATGGACTCCGGCGCCGAAGTATGGGAAAATGCTTATGCCGGCGGCGCAAGGCTTGCGGGAGCGTTGCCGGACGGCAGCAAGGTGGTAATCCTGGGCCAGCTGATGAATTTTTCGCAGGGGCAGGAAAATACGCATATCATGATTAACTTGACCGCAGCAGAGTTAACGAAAACTAAAACATATAAAAAAATGGTTGCGGAAAGCCTGCAACGGTATGGAGCAGATTCACATGTTGCGGTAACCTTATCCGGGCGGATCAACGCGGCTTTGGACGGGAGCGAAATGGCAGAGCGTGCTGAAACTATGCTGCATAGTGCCGGAGCTGATGTTCAGGAACGGACTAATCAGGACAACCTGATCAGTATCACCGGCTACAGTGAGCGCTTAAAAAATAACATGAACTATGCCGGCAAAGAGGTCAATATGAATATCGCTTTGCGGCGCAACCAGGCTGAGGGCTATACCATGGTGTATGTGGCAACCCCGGTAATTTTAATTGAATATTAGCAGTATAATATAGTAATAACTTTGATTGTTCAGCGGGGTGTAATTGATGCGCAGGCTTTTGGTAGGCTTTATGCTCATAGCGGCGGCACTGTTACTGAGTGCGCCTTATTTTTTAAGCAAGCAAGTCCCCGCCAAAATATTCTCCGGCGCCACGGTAGTGCGGGTTTATCTCCACCAGGAGGACAAGGTCCGGCAACTTCAATTGGAAGATTATCTGGTTGGGGTAGTAGCCGCTGAAATGCCCGCCGAGTTCCCTCTTGAAGCTTTGAAAGCACAGGCAGTTGCGGCCAGAACCTATGCTGTTAAGCGTTTGGGCCCAGGTGATGTGGCCAATCCGCTGCACCCCGGTGCAGATATGTGTGACGATCACCGTCACGGTCAGGCCTGGCTGTCCAGGCAAGACCTCAAAAAGCGTTGGGGGGCCATTCGTTATTATAATTATTATTATAAGGT
>JAQVOX010000124.1 GCA_028702435.1 Desulfotomaculaceae bacterium
AACGTAAGCCACGATATTGCCCAGTTCAGTTAAATCATAATCCCCGAGGCCCTCCAGTTCATTTTTGAATTCCTTGGACTGTAGGATTTCAATAACCGCCTGAAATGGGGGCAGGTCCATGTCATCCTTTAATATAACCAGTTCATATCGTTCCTTTTGCAGCGGCACAAAATCTATCCCCCGCACCTGAAGCGAGGCCTTCTCATTACCCAGTGCCACATCAGCTTCGCCTCGTGAAACTGCGCTTGCTACAGCGAGGTGCGAATTTTCTTCCCTCTCGTAGCCGTTTATTTGTTTCCTGTCTATCCCCAGCCGCCGGATCTGTTCATCCAGCAGCACTCTTGTGCCGCACCCTTTCTCCCGGTTGATGAACGTAACATCCGGCATGATTAGATTCTGCCAGGTCTTAATTGACTTGGGGTTGTTTTTAGCTACATAAAACCCCTGCATCCGGCAGGCGAGGTGGATGATCACGGCAGGAGTGCCGCAAAGTATATACCGGACATAAGTGAGGTTGTAAACATCATTGTCTCCGTCCCAGAGATGGGCGCTAGTCAGGTGCGCCTTTTTCTGGTAAAGAGCCAGCAGACCAGTGAGGCTCCCCACATGGTGCCTGAGGGTAGGGGCGCCGTTGGGGTGAAATTCAAGGTAGCGGGCCAGGATGTCCAGTAAAACGTCTTGCCCGCCGATTATCAGCCTTGGGGATGAGGAAAACTGATCTCCATCCAGCGAGGGTCTTATTTGTTGTGCTGGAAATGTGGTCATTGCCGGCATGTTTGTCGACGACATTTCCATGTGTTTACCTCTTTTCTTGTAGGCTTCCACATCCTGCGGGTCCACCCTGAGCTTGCGTCCTATCCGGTAAGCCGTAAGCTCTCCCCGCTTAATTAATTCGTACACCGTATTTTTGGCTATATTTAGTACGGCAGCGACTTCTTCGGGAGTTAAGGAAGATCTGTCTTTCATGTTTTCACCCCAATCAACTATTCTGATGTTTATTATATCTTATTATTATTTGTTTTAATAACTATTTGTGATGCTAAATTTAGTTTTGCCAAGATCATATTTCGGTAGACAGCCGACAGGGTTGTATTTATCCCACCGGTCATATTGTATCAATCAAACAGTTTGCATTCAAGGTAATTGTATTGAGGCGCCACGATATTATCACTGAGTCTATGACGTGGTGATTAGTGATAATAATTAATAAAAATGATGATAACAATAATAATGATAATAAGTAAACGATGTTGACAAATACAACAGCCTGCTTTATTATTTTTATTAATAGTATCATGTGCTGTTGAGTAGAGTGTTGTAATGTTCGTAAACGATATTATATATTGCTGTGGCTAAGTCGATGGTTTTTTATTTTAATTGGTCAATCATAAAGTGATATCATTATGAGAGGCAGGTGACATTTTCTACATAAATTATAAGTCTACAGTTTAGGGAGGAAAAAAGCATGAAAAAAACATTAACATTTTTAATTCTTGCGTTATTTGTCATGGTTTCTATCGCCGGCTGCGGCGGTACAAAAGAGCCGGCGACCGAACTGAACATTTCAGCTGCAGCTAGTTTGCAGGACGCAGCGGGAGAATTAAAGACTCTTTATGAAACAAAAAATGCTGGCGTGACACTTATCTTGAATACCGCATCATCAGGGACCCTGCAAAAGCAAATTGAAGAGGGCGCTCCGGCAGACCTGTTCATATCCGCCGGCAAGTCACAGATGGATGCCCTGTCTCAAAAAGGACTGATTATTGAAGAATCCCGCAAAGACCTGCTGGGCAACGAACTTGTGCTGATTGCAGGTAAGGATAGTAATCTTGCGAAATTCGAAGATCTAGCCGACGCGAGCGTCGGTCAGATCGGTATCGGCACACCTGAAACAGTGCCTGCCGGCAAGTACGCCAAGGAAACTTTAACCAATCTTAATCTTTGGGAGCAGCTTGAGCCCAAAATGGTCCCGGGTAAAGACGTGCGCCAGGTACTAACCTATGTTGAGTCCGGCAATGTGGATGCGGGGCTGGTTTACCGCACTGACGCCGCCGTCAGCAGCAACGTTAAAATTATAGCCGCTGCGCCTGCCGGATCCAGTGCGCCTATAGTTTATCCTATGGCTGTAATTAAGGATACTAAACACCAGAGTGAGGCAGAGGATTTTGCGGCATTCCTGACTACGGACGAAGCTGTAAAAGTATTCGAGAAGTATGGCTTCAAAGTCCTTAAGTAGAAATTAATTATGTTCTTACAGGAGATGGACTGGCACCCGGTCATCCTTTCTGTTCGGGTAGCCATAATTGCCACAATTATTGTTACTTGTTTGGGTGTGCCTCTGACCCGGTTCATGGCTCGTAAGGAGTTTTATGGTAAGGATGTTCTAGAGGCGGCGATAACCTTGCCCATGGTACTGCCTCCTTCAGTTGTTGGCTACGGCTTGCTGATGCTGATCGGTAAGAAAGGTTTACTCGGTAGATATCTGGCTGATATGGGCGTTACATTGGTGTTTACCTGGTATGCAGCGGTCATTGCGGCCACCGTGGTGGCCTTCCCGTTGATGTACCAGAGCGCTAAAGCAGCTTTTATGAGCGTGGACCTGGATTTTGAAAAAGCGGCCAGGACCCTGGGGGCAAGTGAAGCGAGGATATTTTTTACGGTTACGCTTCCCCTGGCCTGGCCGGGCATTCTGGCCGGGTTGGTACTGACCTTTGCCCGCGCTCTGGGCGAGTTTGGCGCTACTTTAATGGTGGCCGGCAATATCCCGGGCCTGACCCAGACCATTCCGACTGCTATATATTTTGCGGTGGAATCAGGTAAGGATGTTCTAGCCAGGACCCTGGTAGTCATTATCACGATATTTAGCTTCTGTGTCATATTCTGGGTAAACCGCTGGGCTAAAAAGCAGAAATACTAAGATATTAAAGGTGACAATATGTTGGATGCCGGCCTAACCAAAAAATTATGGCATTTTACCCTGGAGGTACAATTGCAGGTGGATAATCAAATTCTTGTTCTCCTGGGTCCGTCCGGCTGCGGGAAGACCACTACCCTGGCTCTTTTAGCTGGTCTTTTTAAGCCGGATGAGGGTTTCATCAAATTAAGTAAACAGACCTTGTATTCTTCAGAGGACAATATTAACAAGCCGCCGCAATCCAGAGACATTGGCTACCTGTTTCAGAACTACGCCCTTTTCCCACATATGACAGTAAGACAAAATGTTTTTTATGGACTGAAAAGCAAAAGATACAGGCAGGCAGGCTCCGCGCTGGATCCGGTGGAACTGTTGGATTCTTTTGGTGTCGGGCATTTAATTGACCGTTATCCCAGCATGCTTTCCGGCGGTGAGAAGCAGCGGGTAGCCCTGGCCAGGGCACTGATTGTCCAGCCAAAGCTGCTTCTGTTGGATGAGCCTTTCAGCGCCCTTGACAGAAATACCAAAACCGGCTTACGAAAAGAGCTGAAGAAACTGCACCGGCAATGGCAGATACCCTTTGTTTTGGTCACGCACGATGAGGAGGACGCCCGTTTTTTGGGAGATATAATTGTCACAATTGAAAATGGGCAAGTAGGGAATCATTCACTGAATGTAGTTTTGGCATAAAGTGGCAGGTAAGATATTGGACTGGCTTTCCCAAAAACCATTAGTAGGAGCATGTGGGGAAAACAAATTCACAATAGGGTTATAGTCAAAAAATAGTACCCGAAATTAATTGCTGACAAAAATAGTTGTAGGCTTAAGCCTTCAACTATTTTTTTGTCAGCAGCTCCGAGCGCATAAGGTTGTAATACTATTAAATGGGCGTGTTACAGAATTATTACAACATTCGTAAGGTTTACAAATCCAGATAACATGGAACAATCAGTCAATGTAAATGAATGGCATTTAATTTGAAAAATAATTCCACGTTTTTCATTGACTTTGTTTAGGGTTGTGTTTATTATTTATGTAAAGTCATGTTTGTATATGTATAGTTATTCAATTACGCATATTGATATTGTGTTCTATTTATGTTTAGTTGTTTGTATTTGAGTGGGTGATGTTTTATGTTGGCGTGTGATTAATTGTTTTAACCCTATTCTTTATGATGTTTTTACTAACTGGTTAAGCTGCTTGAGATCCACCGCCATGTGATTGAATGAAGTTTAAAACGCTATCTCATAATGGATTATTCAGGAGGCAATATGGCTGAAGGAAGTGCGGAAAAAGGCAAATCAATTAATTCGAAAAGAATACTTGTTTTTGTTATTGTACTGTTAGCTTTAATCGTAGCTGTTTTTTCGTTGCTAAATCGCGATAAAACAGGACTTAAGGAAGGCACATTAGTAATTAAAACCGGCGAGACGACTTTAGGCAGCTTGACAATTGCCGAGCTTCAGAAATTGCAGGCAGTGGAAAAGAAAATGACGATTCATTCTACCAAGGGCAATACCGAGAATGAATTTACCTGTGTGCCGTTGTTGGCCGTCTTGAACAGCATAGACCCGGAACTGACACAAAATTACAAAAGAATCATTACCAAAGGCGTGGACAATTATACATCAGGAGTGGATATGTCTGAAGTCCTGCAGCCGGATAATGTTTATATCGCCTATGCTGATCATGGCAAACCGTTGAAAACAAAAACAGGTGAGGATGGCAGCATGCGCATCATTATTTGCAATGATGATTATGGACAGCGCCTTACCATGTGGCTCGTGAGCCTGGAGTTGCAGTAAATTTAAACCCCCAATACCCTCATGAAAGGATATATGGATGAAAACTATATTAAAGAAAATGCTTTTACCGGCTTTAATCCTGCTTCTGGTTTTAATTGCAGCTGCCTGCAGTAAGGAAAACACAACCGCCGGCGACCCCGGCCCCTTTGACGAAGAGAAGATCTTGATCCACGGGCTTGCGGAGCAGGACTTTGAAATAACCCTGGCCGACCTGAAATCGCTGCCCACGATAACCAAGTATGCTGAAGCCGCGCGTTCCAACGGGGAGATGGTCAAGGTGGAAGCAACCGGTCCGCTGCTCGATACTTTTCTGGAGCAATACGGCAAGAACCAGAAAGACTTCAGCCGTATCCGCTTCACATCCAAAGACAAATATTCCATTGCCGTGCCTGCCGATGTACTGGCCAACCGCCAGATTATCCTTTCCTATATTAATGACGGTAAGCCGCTGGAGGATGAGATGCAACCCATCCGTGTCGTTATTCCGGGTGAGCGGGCCATGTACTGGGCCATGAATATGATCCGTATCGACTTTGAAACCGGCGGCGACCAAAATCCGCCCAACAAGGTAGTGTTCCTGGAAACGGCTGTTAAAAGCCTGCCCCAGCAGGACTATGAGGATTTCGACAGGATGGATAAGGCTGTAAAAACGAGCGACCTCATCGCCAACTATGCAGATATCAACAACAGCAGCGTGACCAATGTTTTTTTGAAGGGTAGCGACGGCTTGCAGAAAATCGAGACAAAAGACAACTTCCTGTCCGCCTTTATAAAAATTACCGGCCCGGAATCGCCCAAGTTCCTAGCGCCCCAGTTCCCCCAGGGTATGCATATCCGGGGCCTGCTTTACGTCATTTACGGCCAGACGGCTGTCTTCAATTATAACGAAGCAA
>JAQVOX010000125.1 GCA_028702435.1 Desulfotomaculaceae bacterium
TATCCAAATAAGAGAGCGTGAGGGCAACTTCAAGGATTACACAGATTTTTGCCGGCGGCTGGATACAAAAGCAATTAATAAGCGGGTGCTGGAAAGCCTGATTAAATGCGGCGCTTTTGATTCACTCGGACACCGGCGGGCACAACTGATGGCGGCAGTGGACACGGGTTTGGGCCTGGCCCAGCAGTGCCAGCGCGACCGGGAAAACGGGCAGCTATCGCTATTGGATCTCTTTGGCGACAGCGCTACTTTTGCCGCCGGCATTGATCTTCCTCAAGTAGCTGAGTTTGCACCAGACCAATTGCTAATGCTGGAAAAGGAGGCGCTGGGTCTTTATATCAGCGGGCACCCGCTCTCCCAGTACCGTGCGGACCTGGGCCGGCTGGCCACTGTCAGTGTGGCGGAGTTGGCGGATTTGCCTGATGACAGTAACGTGGTCCTGGGGGGGCTCATTACCGGGGTAAAACAAATTAACACCCGCAAAGGGGATCTGATGGCGTTTTTAACTTTAGAAGACCTCACCGGTACGGTTGAAGTGGTGGTGTTTCCCCGCACATATCAGAGCTACCGGTCGGCAATTGTTGTGGACGGGGTCGTGTTACTTAAAGGCAGGATTAGCGGAAATGACGAAGCAGTAAAGGTTATTGGCGAAGAGATTTCCTTTCTGGAAAGGCATCTTGGCGGCGAGGTTCATATCAAAATAGACAGCGCCTCCTCGCCCTTGCTGGATCAAGTTCAAATAATTTTAAGCAGTTTTAAAGGGGAAGCACCTGTTTTTTTCCATTTTGAAAGAGAAGGTATCGTTTATAAGACCGGGAGCGAATTTTGGGTAGAACTGGCGGGGCCGGTGATTAAAAGACTGACCGACTTACTGGGTCAGTCGAAAATTGAGATCAAGAGATTACCTGCCGCTTCTAGGGCGCAGGGTGATAAAACTTATCGGCAAAAAGTTCCTAATGCCGGTGCGGCGTTGTCAGTGAATGAGGAATTTATTCAGAAAAAAAATAGATTTTTCAGCATTTTGGAATTATAAAAGCATGAGCAGACGATTAATTATTTTAAGGATATATAAGGGGGTTTTATTTTGCCGGAAGAGTACGTGGTGATTAAAGCTTTAGAAAACGGGGTTAATATTATCGGCCTGACCAGAGGCAAAGACACCAGGTTTCATCACTCGGAAAAACTTGATGAAGGGGAGATCATGATTGCTCAATTTACTGAGCACACCTCAGCCATAAAAATAAGAGGGAAAGTGGAATTGCTGACTAAACACGGGCAGATCCGAACCGGTATAGATTGAGCCGGTATTTAAGGCATCTGCCCGGATATCTTATCGAAAAAGAGGAATACTGACCGACAAGGTTGAAAAAACTAACGTTGTGACGGCAAAACTGTAAGGAGGATTCAATGTGTGGACGGTGGTATATATAGCACCCAACAAAAGAGAGGCGGAAAGACTAAACCAACAGCTGACAGAAGAGGGTTTTTTAGTAAAATTAAGAACAATCGGCCTGCCAAGCTCCGGAAATAACTGTTCCGTAGAGATCCTGGTGCCGGAATCCGAGGTTGATGAAGCTTTGGAAATAATTAATACCATCTGACCATGCCGGCAGCCGCAACCTTCACTGGATATTATGCATTTACTAGATAATGGGGGTAAAAGTCATTGCAAAGAATCGGACTATTAACAAGCGGCGGTGACGCGCCCGGGATGAACGCTTGTATCAGGGCAGTAGTGCGCAAAGCTATTTACCATGGTATCGAGGTTATCGGCATCAAGCGTGGCTTTGGCGGCTTTATTGAAGCCGATATGGGGCCGATGAATGTGAGTTCGGTAGCCGACATTATCCAAAGGGGGGGAACCATCTTACATACTGACCGCTCCGATCAGTTTCTGACGCTGGAAGGACGAGCCAGGGCCTATGATAATGTTAGGCGCTTTGGTATTCAGGGTCTTGTAGTTATTGGAGGAAACGGGTCTTTTCGGGGCGCCATATCTTTTCATAAGGAGCATAACCTCCCCGTAGTTGGCGTGCCTGCTACCATTGATAACGATATCCCCGGCACCGAACAGACGATTGGTTTCGATACGGCAGTGAACACCGCCATTGAGGCCATAAATAAAATCAGAGATACGGCCACCTCCCACGAGCGTGCTTTTATTATTGAAGTAATGGGACGCCAGAGTGGGTTTATTGCGCTTGCGGCCGGGTTGGCCGGGGGGGCAGAGTCAATTTTGATACCTGAGCGCCCATTTAGATATGATGAAATATGTGAAAAGCTGCTCCGGGGCTTTCACCGAGGCAAACTGCACAGCATCATCGTAGTAGCCGAAGGTGCTACCGGCGGCCTAGATCTGGCAAACAAAATTAAAGACCAAACTGGGATTGATACGAAAGTCACTATACTGGGTCACCTGCAACGGGGTGGCTCGCCGTCTGCCGCAGATAGAATACTGGCCAGCAGGCTCGGGGCCAAGTCTGTTGAACTGCTGATGGAAGGTGTTAGTAAAATGATGGTCGGTATAAATAAGGGAGAAATCTATAGTATCGATATTGAAGAATCATTAGCTGATACTAAGTCGGTTGATCTGGAAATGTACGATTTGGCCAATATTTTATCCGCTTAAAGTTACCGGGATAGCAATTGATGGGAAAATATCCTGGTAGACTATAATAATGGTAAAATAGTCTTTTATTAGCTTAAATAAAGTCCCTTTCTCCGGGTATTCTAATTATTAGGTTATTGGGGGGAGGGATTTTTATATTAGACTTAATAGTTAATTATCTTACCGCGCTGGGCTATGGCGGGCTGTTGGCAGGTGTGGTTGTGGAGTCAATGGGGGTACCTTTTTTCCCCGGGGGAATAATGGTACTTCTAGCTGGTTTTTTGATTAACCAGGGTAAAATGAACTTTTTTAGCGCCTTGTTAATTATGTTTTCCGGTTATACTGCCGGTTCACTGTCAGCATATTTAATTGGACGGAAAATGGGCAAGCCGTTATTTGTACACAGTTTCAAGTTTTTGCACATTCCCCAGGATCGGTTTAATCAAGCGCAGAACTTATTAGACCACTCAGCCCCGGTTTTTATTATTTTTGGCAGGTTTCTCCCAGGCGTTAGCAATCTGACCCCCTACTTGGCAGGAATTAGCAGGATCAATATCGGATATTTTATATTTTTTAACTCTATTTTTGCTATTTCTTGGGGTGTTCTATATTTGCTGGTTGGTATGTTTTTTGGGCACAATTACCAGGCTATTTCCGGATACCTAAATACCTGGTTGCCATTAGTGGGTCTATTGGTACTACTTCTGTATTTCCTATACCCGTATATAAAGAGATCTTTTAAGAAAAACATAAAAAACACTTGGCCATAAGCAAAACAACCTGGAAAATGGTCCAGGTTGTAAATTAAAGTCTAACATAAACGGCCTTCTCATTTTCGTCATATGTTGCGTTATACTTACCCTTATTTTCAATATTAAAGTACTTAAAGAAGCCCCGGGCGCCTATTTTATTTTTATTTATAACAAGCCCCTGTTCATCATCACTGGAGGGCATTATTCTAATTGTTTTTGTTTCCGCTTCATAAGCCAGCTGTACATACCTTGGACTTGGATCAAGCCTTGCTGTCAGTTCTTTGTTTAGGGTAAGGTGGTTCTTGGAAATTGAAACAACAAAACCTTTTTCATTAGTAGGTTTGTAAGTTTGAAAAGTCACAAATTCCAACTCCCATTCTTTAATTCACATATGAGATTATATATCAGATCTTATTGCTAGTCAAATACATGTTAGAGTAATGAAAATTATTAAATGTTTATGTCTGAATAATTTTCATAAATATGTGATTAATGTTATCTTTCATCAATAGTTTTTTTAATGATTCATTCTTTTAAACTTATGGTTAAAGTTTGTTATACTTTAGGAATGGAAGTTGGACTAAGTAAGATACAGTTTTTACTCATTTCTGATCTAGGAAGTAAGCCATTAATTCCCAACCTGCGGTAAACTTAAGCCCGCTCTGTTCCGCTGCCTCCTCGTTATAGGCAATATATTTTATATTATTATTTTCCCCTCTCGAATAGATAGCAAAGGGGACTGGATCGCTGGAGTGGGTACGGGTACTCAGCGGGGTCGGGTGATCAGGCAGAAGCATGATTTTATAAGGATTATTTTGCTGGTTTAGCCCGTTCAACAGCTTGCCTAGCATCTCATCGACAGCCTCAATTGCCTTAACTTTATTTTCCAACTCCCCCCTGTGTCCGGCTTCATCAGGAGCTTCCACATGGATGTATACAAAGTCGCTGCCTTTATTTAAGGCCTCTAATGCTGTTATTGCCTTACCCCGGAAGTTGGTGTGAATATTTCCGGTAGCGCCTGCTACCTCAAGCACTTCTAGGCCGGCGCAGATTCCGATACCCTTGACTAAATCAACGGCAGAAATCACCGCGCCGTTAATGCCATATAGATCAAAAAACTTTGGTATAGCCGGCTTTTTCCCCTGGCCCCAGAGCCAAATCGAATTAGCCGGGCGCAATCCATTTTTAATTCTATTTGCATTTACCGGGTGTCCCGGTAAGAATTTAAAACTTGCTTCCATCAGTTCCCGCAGGGTGTCGCTTCCTTCGCCCCGGGGAAGATAATCTATAATCAGCCTGCCTGAAATATCATGTGGGGGGGTTAGTTTAGTAGCAGTTGGGCCGCCTTGCCAAACTAACAGGTGTCTATAGCTGATGCCGGGATAAAAATGTATAGTTTCACTACCCAGATTTTGATCTACTGTTTTGATTAGTTCTTTGGCCTCAGCGGTAGTGATTTCATCGGCGCTATAGTCAACCATGATTTTATCCTGGTATTTGCCCTGTGCGGCCAGAGTCACCAGGTTGCACCGGAAGGCAATATCCTTGTCCCCCAACTCTATACCTATACTAACTGCTTCCAACGGTGAACGCCCGGTGTAGTATTTTCGCGGATCATACCCCATCACTGAAAGATTGGCGACATCGCTGCCAGGGGGGAATCCTTCAGGAATTGTTCTGACCATACCGATAGCGCCGTTAGTCGCTAAAAAATCCATATTAGGTGTTCTAGCGTATTGTAAAGGCGTTTTGCCGTCAAGTTCATTTACCGGGCCGTCGGCCATACCATCGCCTAATAAAACAACATATTTCATGGCAACCTCCTTAAAAGTTGAGGAACTTGTTTGTACCCTGACATCTTGAATTGTAATTTAGAGTATTCTACGATCTCTAGTAGAATCCTTTTAAAGTATTCGCTTCGTCGTTATAAATATGTTAAAAAAGAAGGATCTTTTACATTTAATATCAAATAAAGGTGATGGGGATATACGTGAGACCCTAAATTAAATTAACTGAAGGGAGGCATTTCTCTTTTGCGCTACACACCAAAAACCGAGCTGGACTTGCGGATTAGCAAATTTCAGGAAATCTTAAAACAAAAAAATATCGATGGTGCCATAATTATCCAGAATGCCGATCTCTTTTATTTCACCGGCACCGTGCAACGCTCTCATCTTTTTATTCCGGCTGAGGGTAGGCCGGTGCTGATGGTCAGGCGCAGCTTCCCGCGGGCAGTGG
>JAQVOX010000020.1 GCA_028702435.1 Desulfotomaculaceae bacterium
TTTTATCTTTTCAACGTTATTCTACTATATTTAGAAACATTAATTCGGTAACCATAGTTACCATCCGTAAAGCTAAAGAGCCTCCGGGCAAAATTATTAAAAAAAAGGAAGCCCACCTACTTATACCGGCGGACTTCCTCTTGTTTTCATGTAAATATCCCTCGCCATTCATCAAGCCTGGGAAATTGGACCAAGGCTGCTTATATTGTTATACAATTCGCCACGTGCACATATGATTCATTTCCGAATCAAGAGGCTGTGTGCTTCATCGAAAGAGACACCCGGCCCCGCTCCAGATCCACCGCTAATACCGATACTTTAATGACATCACCTACCGCCACCACGTCCATCGGATGTTTCACACGTTCATGAGACATTTCCGAGATATGCACCAGGCCGTCGTTTTTAATCCCGATATCCACAAATACGCCAAAGTCCACCACATTCCGGACAGCGCCGGTCAATTCCATACCCGGCTTTAGATCTTCAATACTTAATATGTCGGTGCGGAATACCGGCGCCGGGAGCTCTTCCCGGGGGTCCCGGCCAGGGCGGAGCAGGCAGTCCACAATATCCCTTAAGGTCGGGACACCGGCGTCTAACTGCGCCGCAATCTGTTCGACATCAGCCTGAATAATTTTAGCCCTGGTGTCCGGGCGGCCGATTTTATCAATTCCGGCGCCAATCAGCTCAAGAAAGCGGTGGGCCAGGCCGTAGGACTCCGGGTGTATTGCTGTTGCATCCAGCGGGTTGTCCCCGTTATTAATGCGCAAAAACCCAGCGCACTGCTCCAAGGCCTTTGGCCCAAGCCGGGGCACTTTTGATAACTCCTGGCGCTTTTTAAATCCACCATTCTCATCACGGTAGCGTACAATATTTTCGGCTACGGTAGATTTTATCCCGGCCACATAGCCCAAAAGCTGTGCGGAAGCCGTATTGAGGTCCACCCCTACATAGTTCACAGCCGATTCCACCACTTCAGACAGCTTTTCGTCAAGCTGTCTGGGGGGCAAGTCATGCTGGTACTGCCCCACCCCGACTGCCCGGGGCTCTATTTTCACTAGTTCGGATAAAGGGTCCTGGATGCGACGGGCAATGGATACCGCGCCACGTTCCGACACGTCCAAACTGGGAAATTCTTTTTTGGCCAGCTTAGAGGCTGAGTATACGCTGGCGCCGGCCTCGCTGACAATGGTATAGGACAGGCCGGGCTTGTTGTGTGTCCTAATAAAGTCCGCGACAAACACCTCTGTTTCCCTGGAAGCCGTGCCGTTGCCGATCACGATTGCCGTAACCCCGTACTTTTCTATCAAACGAAACAGGACCTCTTTCGCTTCCTCTATTTTTTTCTGGGGAGGGGTCGGATAAAAAACCCCCGCCTCCAAAAACTTACCGGTCGGGTCAATTACCGACCACTTACAGCCGGTGCGGTAGGCCGGATCGATCCCCAGCACTACCTTGCCGCGCACCGGCGGCTGCAATAGCAGGCTGCGCAAGTTTTTAGAAAACACGTTAATCGCCTGGGTCTCTGCTTTTTCGGTCAGCTCATTGCGGATGTCCCGGGCTACGGCGGGGGATATCAGCCTTTTATAGGTATCTTTGATTGCTTTTTCCACATAGGCAGTAGTTCTGGTCCCTGCTTTTAGAAATTTTCTACTAATCCACTGCTGGACCGGGCCTTCATCTACCTCAATTAAGGCACTTAAAACTTCTTCCCTTTCACCCCGGTTAATCGCCAGCACCCGGTGTGGAACTAATTTACCAACCGGCTCTCTGTATTCGTAATAATTGCGGTAGACTGTATCCTCCGCCGTTTTACGCCCGCTGGTGACCAGGACGCCCTTGCGCCGGGTATATTCACGTACCCAGCCGCGCACGTCGGCGTCTTCGGCGATGTTCTCCGCAATAATGTCACAGGCCCCCTGCAGGGCTGCCTCAGCGGTAGGAACTGCGTCGGATAAATAAGCCTGTGCTTCTTCTCCCGGACTGCCCGCCACGGGGAAGGACATCAGGTATTTTGCTAACGGCTCGAGCCCGTTGTCTCTGGCCATACTAGCCCTGGTTTTACGCTTGGGCTTATAGGGCAGGTACAAGTCTTCCAGTTGGGAGAGTCTGTCACAGCTTAGGATTTTAGCCTCAAGCTCGTCGGTTAGCTTTCCCTGACCGTCAATCAGGCGGATTATTTCAGACTTCCGCTGCTCCAGGCTGGTGTAGTACCGGTGTAGTTCATCTATGTTGCGGATCTGTTCTTCATCAAGCTCACCGGTCTGCTCTTTGCGGTAGCGGGCAATAAAAGGGATGGTGTTGTCGGCTAGAAGTTTGATGGTTTGCCTTACTTTATTCTGCGGCAGGCCGGTTTCTTTTGCTATGATCTTAACTAGATCAACCTGACTTTTATTCAAAATCTATCCCCTTTTTTCTATTTATAAATAACCAGGTCGTCTAAGGATTTTCTTGACTTTTTAATCATTGTATCCTTGGCATAGCCTAGCGGGGTGAAGGCAACCGGTTCCATTGAATCGTCAAGCCCCAGCACCTCTTTCGCCGCTTGCAAGTTAAACGCGCCAACCCAGCAGGTACCAAGTCCCTGGTCGGTAGCCGCCAAGATGATGTGGTCCATAACAATCGCGGCGTCCACATCACTATAGTTCTTTTTATCACTGCGCACCCAGCACCCGCCCGGTATTGAGCAGACACCAAGGACCAGGGGAGCTTCGCCAAACCAATCCTTGCCGTATATTTTTTTCAAATCTTCTTTGCGCCCGCTTGTTTCAATAACAATGACTTTAAAAGCCTGCCGGTTCGCCGCAGTAGGGGCCAACCTTGCCGCCTCCAGGATGATCGCCAGTTTCTCCTGCTCCACCGGGTCCGGCTTGTACGATCGCACACTATACCTCTTTTTGATCGCATCTAAAAATTCCATTGAATCTTACCCCCTTTTTCTATAGGCAATATTAAGAAACTTTTATTATTCTACCATCTTTGATGTTTAGGTAGCCAGCCCGGTTACTCCAACCCTCTACTTTTTTGTAGACAGTTTATTAAAAATTATGATGCTTATCGATGCGGTCCTTAATCTACCATTGGCAGGCTGATGAAAATGCTCTTTATAATGATCTTTATTTGGATATTAAAAAAACCTGTCGTAAAAAGCAGGTTTTTTCTTCTTTAGTAAGAAATATCTTAGCATGTGTGTGGTAATTTTACCGGGTTAACATTTTGGAAAACTATTCCGGGATGATCAGCCTAAAAAGGAAGAGGCTAAAAATCAAGGAAAGAATCTAAATAAAAAGGAGACTTACGAATGCTGATAATTGACCGTTTTGAAGGTGAATATGCCCTGATCGAAATGAACCGTAAAATCTTTCACATCCCTAAAGTATTAGTACCAAAAGGCGCTAAAGAAGGGGACGTCATAAAAATAGCGATCACCGTGGACAAAGAAGCAACTGAAAAAAGGAGAGAATCGGTTGCTCAGTTGGCCAACTCTCTCTTTAAAGATTAGAGGGAAACCATGCCAAAAAAAAGATTAATAATCGCTCTCAGCCTGGTTATAGTTATTTTAGCCATTACCGGTTGCAACCCAATAAAACAACCGGTTTCCCAGCCACCAGAATTAACAACACCAACGGAATCATCAACACCCACCCGGCCATCGGGACAGTTAAAAGTACATTTTATCGATGTGGGCCAAGCCGATTGTATTTTAGTACAGATGCCTAACGATCAAAACATGCTCATTGACGCCGGTAATAATGATGACGGGAATACCGTAGTCAATTATCTCCGGAAATCAGGTGTTCACAAAATTGATTATTTTATCGGTACACATCCTCACGCAGACCATATTGGCGGCATGGATACAGTAATTAAAAATTTTAATACCGGCAAGGTTTACATGCCTAAAGTATCTAATAATACCAAAACTTTCGAGGATGTATTAAAGGCTATACAAGCCAAGGGGTTAACAATAGCCCCCGCGAAAGCAGGCGTCGAAATTATTAATAGCGATGGATTAAGCGCTGTGATGCTAGCCCCAAACGCTACCTCCTATAAAGACTTAAATGATTATTCTGCAGTGATAAAGGTTAGCTTCGACCAGGTAAGCTTTCTATTTACCGGGGACGCCCAAGAACAGTCGGAATTTCAGATGTTAGTGAGTAGTCGTGGGGTTACACCAAAGGCTGATGTCCTCAAGGTGGGTCATCATGGCAGCCATTCTTCTACAACACCGGCTTTTTTGAGGGCAGTTAACCCAAGGTATGCTGTTATCAGTGTGGGCGCCGGCAACGACTACGGCCACCCACACCAGGAAATATTGCAAAGGCTTAGTGGGATAAAGCTCTATAGAACCGATTTGGACGGTACTATTGTGTTTACTACAAATGGTAAAGATATCAATGTTAATATGTCTAATCACCCGGTAACTTGATGATAAAACAACTACCCTCTCCCAGCGAACTAGTCACGCTAATCTGTCCTCCCATTAAAATAACAGCTTGATGGACTATCGACAGACCCAGCCCGGTCCCGCCGGTCTGGCGCGATCGTGCTTTATCCACCCTGTAAAATTTATCGAAAATATGAAGTAGGTCTTCATTAGGGATTCCTTCGCCATTGTCCTGTACGGTTATGATGAGGCTACCGGCATTAGCTTTCCCGTACACCTGCACCAACCCCCCTGGCGGCGTGTATTTAATCCCGTTTTCCACTAAATTGTAAAGAACCCGCCATAATAAGTCCTTGTTCACCGGCCAGAGCAAATGCTGTTCCACGTTCATTTCCAGGGTTACCCCCGCGCGGCGGGACGGAGCCTGCAACCGGTCCGCCACTTCGGCAATCAGCTCACTGATCACCACAGCGGCTAAAGGCGGGCGCACGCCCTGTTCTTCCAGGCGTACTAAGTTTAACAGGTCATCAGTCAACCGATCCAAACGGTCAACCTCCGAATTAATGTCCTGCAAAAATTCCTTGTATACATCTACATTTCGTTCGTTGCCCAGGATGAGCGATTCCGCTAAGGCTTTGATTGAGCTGAGTGGCGATTTCAATTCATGGGAGGCGCTGGCGATAAAAAAGCGTCGCCCCCGGTCTATCTTTTCCAGCCTCTCGCTCATGATATTAAAAGCTCCGGCCAGCGCTGATACCTCATCATGGCCACGCGCTTCCACCCGCTGGTGCAAATGCCCTCCGGAAACTTTTTCCACTGCAGCGGTCAGCCGCTTCAACCTGCCGGTCAGTGCTCCGGCAAACACCAGGCTTACCAGCCCGGCCCCTGCTCCGCCGGCAAAAAATAATAAAAGCATGCGCCGGCGAATTTCTGTCAGTACCTGGTAGATGTCATTGATATCCGTAGCCAAGAAAACGGCCCCGACTATTTCCTGTCCCACCAAAACCGGCACGGCCACATATAAGACCCAGCCGTCACCCGCGAGAAAGTGGCTTCCCGCCCCACTGGCGCCGGCAAGGGCTTTCAATACTTCGCTATGCTTTAATGGCCGGCCTTTGATCCGTTCGTCGTCAAATGAATCAGCAAAAACAACCCCATCTTTGTCCAGCATGAGGACCCTAGCCTGCACCTGAGCGCCAAAATTGCGTGCCAGGTAATAAGCCTGCGGGTCCTTGCGCGCCAGGTAATCTCCACCTGCGCCGGCAATGACGTTGGCGTGCGTAAGATAGGTTACCTGACGGGTTTTTAGATATTCGGCCTCAAAGACGCGAAAAACATACCAGTTACTGAACAGCAATAATCCGATAATTAGAAAAAAATAAGTGACTGTTAGTTTAAACCTAATACTGCTAAAATTAGGACTGATCTTGAAAATAATAGCCAACTCCCCAGCTGGTTAAAATAAATTCGGGTTCTTTCGCGTTTTCTTCAATTTTTTCCCTGAGCCTCCTGATGTGGACGTCCACAGTGCGGTTGTCACCGAAATATTGTGCGCCCCATACCAGGTCAAGCAAGTGATCACGCGTGTAGACCCGTCCCGGATTACGCGCTAAAAGATAAAGCAGATCGTATTCTTTTGCGGTAAGATCTACTTTCCGGCCACTGACCGCTACTTTTCTTTTAGCGTCATTTATTGACAAATTGCCAACATTAACTACTTTACGTGAAGACGCCCCGGCCCTCCCCGCCCTCCGCAATACCGCCCTGATCCGGGCCAGCAGCTCTCTGGTGTTAAACGGTTTAGCCAGGTAGTCATCCGCGCCCAGTTCCAGGCCGACGATCTTATCGACATCTTCACCTTTGGCCGTAAGCATAATGATCGGTAAATCGCTTTTTTTTCGAATCTTACGGCAGACATCCAGTCCGTTAATCCCCGGCAACATTAGGTCGAGCAGGACCAGGTCTACATCTTCCCCGCGCAGTATTACCAGCGCTTCCCTGCCGTCGCCTGCAGTCAGAACGGTATAGCCCTCTTGCTCCAGGCTGCGCCGCAAACCTTTGACCAAAAACTTTTCATCGTCGACTACAAGTATACGCTCCACTATAGCATTCTCCTTAAATAGTGTATATCAAAGATAAAACTTTACCATAATTCGGTGCACTATATACCCAATCTTTTGACGTACCATACTTCAACAAGAGGTTGTAAATATCAATTTCCTCATTGAGAAATTCCACAAACATATCTTGCTCCCTGGCCACTTCCATATTTACCGAAAAATCAGTACCTTTTGATGGCCGTGGGAGCAGATACTGGTAAACAAAAGACTTTCAAATATTTGAAAGTCTTTTGTTTACCAGTCCTTTTTATGTTAATAAATAATTACAGCCTTTTTTCTTGACTGCTGTGAGTTTGCTGGATTCTTCAAAGCTCCGAATATAATTTTTTAACCAGTTAATCTTACTCATTTCACTTGGTTCGTCACTGCTATTAAGCATTTCATCACATAAAGTTAAAAGTTTTGCTATAATTTCAGGTCCGCAGACCAAAAGAAAATTAACATAGTATAAACCATCATTATCTTTTTGTGCTAAATGAACAAGATGATTTTTATCAGTTAAATTTGGATGTATTTTAAGTAATTTAGGGTTTAAATATTGCAAATCATAATCATATTCTTTAAAATAATTTTTTTCTAAAATAACACGGGGGTAAATTGCGGTCTTTGATTCTAATTCATAAGCTCTAACTAATGCCGGTCCAAAAGCAATATTACCACTATGGAATACTTTTCCGAAAGCAATTCCTCCGCGAAGCATAAAACCAAGGAATGCTAAATGAGCTTGTAGCAACATGACATCCACTAAAAGAAAGATCATCGTTTCCTCATTCTTAGGATAAGAAATAATAATACTGTCAGAAAACGCTGTCACTCTTCTGCCGCTTTTAACAAATTCATCATTACTACTATAAAAACTGTTATACAATTTATTATAATCATAGGTTAAAAATTTTAATGCTGAGCAGATTCGCGACATTTCTTCAGTACTATTAGAACTTTCATTTACTTTTTGACGAAATCCAAGAATATCAAGATAAGCTATTACCCTATCATGATATTTAAAATGATAAAGCATTTCATCTTTTAGACCTTCTTTTGAATCATTCATTATTCAACATCCTCCTTTTATTTAATTCAACAAAAATGATATATTTCCTTTATATGAATAAACTTTTGCAAAAGAGCTCAGTCATTGTTGTTTGGTAAATATTAACTTTAATATTGAAGTTTTAACTCGAAAATTTCAAAGGGAAAAAGCACCCCATCTAGAACATACATAATTGGGGGTACTGTCCATTAACATTCAGCCCCAACGCCGAAGACTTAATTTGAACCGCTGAAGGCTATTTTACGTCTATAATTTTTAGGAATAATCCGAAAGAGATAAATGATGAATGATGATGCGAGTGAGCTAAAATTAATACATGCGGCTCAAGCCGGCAACAAGGAAGCTTTTTCTGAACTAATCAGCAGGCATGTTAGCTATTCCTACAGGGTCGCGTACTCTATACTGCAAAATCAGAGCGAAGCAGAGGACTTAACGCAGGACGCCTTTCTGACCTGTTACCGTAAATTGGCCGGTTTCCGCAAAGAATCGTCTTTCAGGACCTGGTTCAGCCGTATCGTCGTGAACCTTTGCTACGATCACTTGCGCAAAAAACGGCGGGAAGGAGCGCTGCTGGGTAAAATATCAGACAGGGACACTGCAACGGTAAAAGACTGGATGGATAATGTCGATCAAAGCATGGAGATAAAAAATGCCCTTAAGCTGCTTAGTGATTCCCACCGAACCGTTTTGGTATTGTATTACGAATTGGACCTTAGCGTTAAATCAGTGGCCAAAATAATGAATATTCCGGTAGGAACGGTAAAATCGCGGCTAGCCGGCGCGCGCGCTACTTTAAGAGAGATTTTAGAAAGAGGCTAAAACATGCTTTGTGATAACATCAGAGATTGGTTTAATGACTACCTGGACGGCGATTTAACACTTAAGAAGAAACAAATAGTTGATGATCACCTTTCGCAATGCAGCAAGTGCCATCAGGAATTTGAGATGCTGAAGCATATAGATGCCCGTTTGCGCCAGGAGATTAGATTTATGTTTGAGGATATACCCGTGCCGGGCAGCCTTCCTCAAAAAATTGAGGACAGACTTGACCTGAATGTAAAAGCATCTTTTTTTAGACTACTTCAGTCATATAGGCGCTATACCGGCATAGCTGCCGCTCTGATTGTCTTTGCCACTGCTTACGGCATTTTTCAGCAATATTTCAGCAGCACACCGATCCCTAATTTTATATCTGGAAATTCACCCCAGGTAATTGTGGAAAATATTAATCCGACTGGTTCTTCCGACGCTCTTCCAGGGGATTCCACTTCACTATCAAGGGACGAAAGTTCCGGGCAGTCAATACAGAATAAGAACCACAAAGAAGATATGCTTTTTCATGACAGCAACCTACCGGCCAAACCAGAAGACACAAGCGGTGTAGACGCGACGTATAGTTCAACCGGTGCGTTAGACCGGAGCTTGCCGCAGGAAACAGACGCATTGCCCGGCACTGGTAAGGCTGATGGCCCAAATGTCGGTGGAGGTACAAGTGGAGATACTCGCGCAATAGCCTCCAAAATATCATCTGAGGCCACTCCGCCGGCGGGCGGTGAGACCATGATGGCCGATAAGGCGGCGACCGGCCTGAATAACGAAGGACGGCTAAACCTGGCCGCAACTCCGTCTGGTTGTGATCCACTACTACCTGGCTACCTACCGGAAGGAGCAAAACTGATCAAGGCAGACCGTCAAGAAGATACGGTCCGCCTCTATTATACAGCCGGCCAGATGAATTTTTTTATAGAAGAAAGCCCGGCCCAAGGAAATAAAACTTCCACAAACGGGTTAACAAATGGTAAAAAAGTAAAAATAAATGAACTCGACGGATTTTTGCTAAATAAAACCCCTTCCGGCGAAATTGGCTTATCTTGGCAATCTGACCACCTGTTGCTCACTATTCAAGGTAATCTTTCCGAAAACGAGCTGATCAAAATTGCAGAGTCTATGTGAAGCATTGCTTGGCAACTTTGTCTATCACGGGAGCTTAGAAAGCGCATCCTTTAGTTTTCTAAAAGTTACTTCCAGGGATTCAGATATCACCCTGGCATCCCCTAGCACAGGCATAAAATTGGTGTCCCCGCCCCAGCGGGGTACCACATGAACATGCACATGCCCGGGTACACCGGCGCCTGCAATCTTACCGACATTAACTCCGAGGTTAAAACCCTCCGGGTTAAACGTTCGCAACGCCTTGACCATTTTCTGAGTGTTCTTAAAAAGCTCCATCATTTCATCATCCGTTAATTCTTCTATTTCTCCAACATGCCTTTTGGGCACTACCATCACGTGCCCGTTAGTGTAGGGGTACCGGTTCATTAATACAAATGTTTTTTCACCCCGTAGCAGGACTAGATTTTCCTCGTCCCGATCTGACTCTAGGATCCTGCAAAAAACACACGTATCCCCATGGTCCCCACCGATGTAAACACTGCGCCAAGGCGCCCATATTTGTTTCACTTTAATCGCTCCTTACCTTCGAAGTAACCATCATCTTCTATTACACTTCCTATGCCTATATAATAGCTCTTCCAGAGCTATTATATATTTTTCCATAATAATTGTATATAAGAATTGACCGCCCGGCTTTTGCCGGGCGGGTCAGCATCCCCGTTTATTTATCGTTGTCCTTTTTTGACGACTTTACCTTTTTATTTTCCTTGCTCTTTTCCTTACTATTTTCTTTGTTGTTTTCTTTGTTATTTTTCTTGTTGTTTTGCTTGTTGTTTATATCATTTTTTATGTGTGTTTTTTCATAGTTGTTATTTGCTTTTTTTATGCCACCTAAAGGATAATCAATATTTTCCTCACCATATGCGTCCTTTGATTTTTGTAGTTTTTTATAAACTCCTTTATTTATTGGTCCCTTTTCTTTATTACCCTTATTATCAGCAGCTTCAACACTATTATTTTCCTTAATCAACTCAACTATTGACACTTTATTTTCTTTTTCTAACTTTCCTAAATTTAGAGAATTTATCTCATTGGCGCTGATGTCCATCCCTTTTTTATTCGTATTCTGAAGTAAAATATATCTGCCGGTGGAAATTCCGTTTTTTTCAGCTTCCTGCCTGATTGAGCTTGCTACCGGCTCAATAATTACTTTAGTATCCACACGGTTTAATTCCAGCTGATTTTTTACAGACTCATAAATTACATCTACATCTGCTACCGGTTCTTTATTTAGGTCGGTAGTCAGGGTAACTAGGATAATATTTTCACCGTTTCCGACGAGAAACTGATCATTTATCGCCTGCGCTACTATAAGCTCAACAGCTTCATGCAAGTGAAGCTGTTCAACTTTGACCTCCTGTAGTATGGACACACCTTCGCTATTTAGGCCGCGGGCAGAAATGACTCTCTGGTCTGCCGCAACTGCCAGCTCGACACTGGGGTTAATATCAATGGTCAGGTAAGCTGCCGCCGGCTGCATTTGCCCCATCCAAAGCTGCCCGCCCAGAACTATTGTTAGAATGGACGCAGCTACCGCCAGCCACCTCAGATACAGAAACCTGTTCTTGTCATTTAGTTCTATTATTTGTCCTAACCTGCAGCCTGCAGGCAAAGGCGCTTTCTTGTACTCACCCTCACTGGTCAGTAAAATACAAGAATTACCAGTAATTTTGACGATCATACCACTGGTTTTCATCTAAGATCCTCCCTTAAGCTAGGAGCTGGCAGCTTCAAATACGAAGCAAGGTGTAAAAAATCCTCCCGTCTGTAAATGAGAATTGCCGTAGCAATGATATATTTGCGGCCTCTTTCCAGTGTTTTTCGGCTTACCCCAGTTTGTTTTTCCAACTCAAGCAGCGGCAACTTTTTGCTAGCCGAAAATTTTTCATACAGACTGCCCGCCTCAGCCAGCTCCCAGGCCACACGTATTAACGACCGGCGCGTTTTCCGATGACGCGGTGAACAGCTGACCAAATCGACGAAGGACACACCGTATTCTTGCAGCAGCTTTTCGTACTCTTTAATCTCTTCTTCCCTTTCCCTGGCAATAACATCTTCCCTGTAATTATCCCAGGCCGCAGCAATTTCAGCATTATTCATGCCATCTTCCGACAACGGCAGCTGCATGTTGATGCCGGCTTTTCTCTTCTCCCTCCGGTAATGGTCGATTAGCCTGCTATTAATTACTTTCCGGGCATAAGGAAGAAAGGGGACCCCGTAATCAGCGCGAAACCGGTCGATGGCTTCGTTAAAAGCAATCAGTGCTATAGCCAGTTCATCGTCCCGACCCCATTCCAGAATCCGCTTGGCAAATTTGCACGCAGACTTAAAAACAAAAGGACGGCAGGCCTCTAAAAATCTCTCCCGAAACAAGCTATCCCCTTGTTGAATTTTTTTTATTTCAGCATCCATATCCTGTACAGGAATCAAGTATTCACTCCCCTCCTTTTACCGGAGACCACCTCTACTACATCAAAAGTAGGGGTCCGGGGGGGGTTTGACCGCTCCTTAATCATTTATACGCATCGGAATAGTTTTTTTCAGTGTTTACCCACGATAAATTATATCATTTGGTAAAATTATTACAGCGGTAAAATATGCCAATCAGGTCAGGGGTAAAACCTGTTATTTTGCCGCATCCTGTGGTAAACTCACTATATGTGTACATACAGGAGGATTGTATATGAGCGAAGTACGAGTAAGATTTGCGCCTAGTCCTACCGGCAGCCTGCATATCGGAGGAGCCCGGACGGCCCTCTTTAACTGGCTCTTTGCCCGGAATAATAAGGGCAAGTTCGTGTTGCGTATAGACGATACCGACACCGCACGCTCAACCAGCGACTCCATCGAGCAGATCCTGTCCGCCTTTAAGTGGCTGGGGATCAACTGGGACGAGGGGCCGGAAGTGGGAGGTCCTTATGCGCCTTATTACCAGTCCCAGCGCTTTGACCTCTACCGGAAGGCTGCCGAGCAACTCCTCGCCGAGGAGAAGGCTTACTATTGCTACTGTACTCCGAAGGAGCTGGAAGAACGGCGAAAAGAGGCTATGGCCGCTAAGAAGGCCCCGCGCTACGACGGCCGTTGCCGCCACCTTAGCCCGGCTGAGCGCGGCAAACTGGAAGCGGCAGGCCGCAAGCCGGTAATCAGGCTTTATATCCCCGATAGCGGTGAGACGGTGGTGCATGATTACTGCCGGGGCGATGTTTCCTTTGCTAACGGTCTGCTTGATGACTTCATCATTATGAAATCAAACGGTGACCCCACTTATAACTTTGCTACTGTTGTGGATGACGTGGAAATGAAAATTACCCATATCCTGCGGGCCGAGGAACACCTCTCCAACACCCCGCGACAGATCATGGTCTACCAAGCACTTGCCAAGCCCCTGCCGGTATTTGCTCATGTCTCCATGATCCTAGCTCCGGATAGAAGCAAGCTCTCCAAGCGCCATGGCGCTACATCAGTGGAAGAATTCAGGGAGCAAGGCTACTTGCCCGAGGCGCTGCTCAACTACCTAGCGCTGCTCGGCTGGTCCCCTGAAGATGATTCGGAGATTTTGTCCCTGGCGGACATGGTGCGGCAGTTCTCACTGGATCGGGTAGGAAAAACTGCAGCCATCTATGATTTAAAAAAGCTAACCTGGCTCAATGGCCACTACTTGAACGAGACTGCTCCGGACCGGGTAACCAACCAGGTAATCCCTCTATTAAAGGAGCGCCGGCTGATTCCTGAGGAGTTTCCACAAAACTACTATTATTACATCATGGAAGTAGTAGGAACTGTGCGGACCAGGGTTAAGACCATCAACGAGATCGTTGATGCCTCCACTTATTTCTTTAGTGACGACTTTGA
The DNA here is from genome assembly GCA_028702435.1 of Desulfotomaculaceae bacterium. GTDB lineage: Bacteria > Bacillota > Desulfotomaculia > Desulfotomaculales > Pelotomaculaceae > MVQL01. Next base: position 13,367 of record JAQVOX010000020.1, read on the forward strand.
GTATGATCAGAAAGGCGTAAACAAACACTTCTGTAAGCTTGGTGTGGCCAAATTACTGAAGCAAGCACGGTATGTGCTGGAAAAGGTGGATCCCTTTAATATGGAGTTAACGGAATTTGCCTACCGGGAATTAATAGAAGAGCTGGGAATTAAATCAGGCGACCTGATTCACCCCACCAGACTGGCCCTCTCCGGGCGGACTATGACCCCCGGTCTTTTTGATGTGATGGTCACCCTAGGGAAAGAAAAGTCTATTGGGCGGCTGGACAGGGCCATCGACTTTATTGAAAATCTTAAGATGAATAATGAATAACGTACCGTACAGCTTTGAGATAAAAGCAGGGTTAAAAAGTCAATAGCATAAGGCTTGCATTATTAAAGGTGGTATTGTATAATAAAAATCACTTGAAGACAAGTATCGTTATAATGCGGGATGGTGTAGTGGTAGCACGGATGACTCTGGATCATTTAGCCTAGGTTCGAGCCCTAGTCCCGCAGCCAAAATTACTGATATTGAAAACACCTGCAGGGTTACTGCAGGTGTTTTTTATTAACCGCCGTCCGGCATGGTCACATTTATACCATCCCAAACTGGTGACAACATGGGTTAAAACGAACTAGCTTACGGCGCGTTCTAAGATTTGGTACATCCGGTCAACTATCCCGCGCGGGTCGGCTAGCAGGCCTGCGGAAATGAGCGCGTTGTCATAGATTTGCTCGACTACAATTTTGGCAAAATCAGCGTCTTTTTCCCGCAACACAGCCAGACGCTTGATTAGCGCATGACGGGTATTGATTTCCAGGGTCTTCTTGCCAACTGCCCCCATATCCTTATTTACTGCCTGCATCACCCGCTGCATACTGCTCGTCATGATGCTGTCTTGATTCAGGAGGACCGCCGGGCTATCTACCAGTCGCCCGGACTCTTTAACCTCGCTAACCTTGTCCCCCAGTGTCTCCTTGAGCCAGCCGGCTAAGGAATTTACTGTTTCACTATCCAGCGGCTCTTCACCAGGACTGTCTTCCAAACTGGGAAGTTCCAATTCGGCCTGGTCGACAGACACCAGTTTTTTCTGTTCATACTCCATCAGATTACTTAACACGAAATCATCAACAGGCTCATGAGTATAAATAACCTCTAAAGTGCGGGCGCGAAATGCTTCAAGATAGGGGCCGGCCTCAATAATTTCCCGGGTGGGGCCGTTGATAAAATAAATCTCTTTTTGCCCCTCCGGCATGCGCTCAGCGTATTCCGCCAGCGAGGTCAGCTTGCCCGGCTCCGTAGCGGACGACTCAAACCGCAATAATTTAGCCAGCTCGTCCCGGTGCGTAAAATCAGAAGTCAGGCCTTCTTTAATAAAGATGCCGAACGTCTGCCAGAACTCGGCATACCGATCCGGGCTGGTCCTGGCCTGCTCGTTTAAAAATTTCAGGAAGCGACCGGTAATCGCCCGGCGCAGCCTGGCCACCAGTGCGCTGTCCTGCATGGTTTCGCGGGAGATATTCAAGGGAATATCCTCGCTATCCACAACCCCCTTGACAAAGCGCAGCCATTCCGGCAAAATACTTTCCGCCTGTTGCTGGATCAAAACTTTGCGGCAGTAAAGGTTAACCCCCGGCTCCATCCGACCGAACCCATAGCGCTCGAAATTTTGCATCGGCACAAACAGCAGGGCGTTGATAGCCAGCGGCGCGTCAGTGGAAAAATGCAGCCGGTAAAAGGGCTCGTCATAGGTATTGGCGATAAATTTATAAAATTCGTTGTACTCTTCCTCAGATATCTCATTCTTATTCCGGGTCCAAATAGCCTGAATGGTATTAACCTTATCGCCGTTTACCGTGATCGTAAAGGGGACAAAGCTGGAGTACTGCCTGATGATGCGCTTGATATTATCAATTGCGGTAAATTCGTGGGCGTCATCTTTAAGCTCCAGGATAATTTTCGTTCCCCGGGTCAAACCCTCTGCCGGTCCGATAGTATAGCTGCCGATCCCGTCGGAGGTCCACTCATAGCCCGCCGCATCAATCTGGTATGACTTACTCAGCACCCGAATTTTCCTGGCCACCATAAAGGCGGCGTAAAAGCCCACGCCGAATTGTCCGATTAGGCTCAAGTCCTTCCGGCCGGCATCGGCCAGTTGCTGGATTAATGTTTTGGAGCCGGAGTGCGCAATTGTGCCCAGGTTTTCGATTAGCTCGTCTCTAGTCATACCGATTCCGGTATCGGTGATCGTCAGGGTGTGTTCCTGATCGTCTAATTCAATGGTGATTTCCAGCGGCAACTCTTGGTCCTGCACTTCCTTTTTGGTCAGGCTTTCGTACCGCAACTTCTCCAGGGCGTCTGCGGCATTTGAAATTAATTCGCGCAGAAAGATTTCGCGGTCAGTGTACAGTGAGTTAACCACAATATCCAGGACTTGCTTTACTTCCGCCTGGAATTCTCTAGTTTCATAAGCTTTTTCTCCGGTAGTTTCCGGCATATTATCAACCTCCGTTACTAAGGATTTTTTGTAATAGACACCCGATTAACATAAAGAAGTTAATATGAATAACAGGAATTTACACCGGCTCGCGTGCATATAAAATTTAAATAAACTTTGGCCCGGGGTGATTGTTTGTTATTTATTAAGGATAAGATTGTCTTTGGCATGGCGGGCGTGCGAGTCATTTCTGCATGCATTGAATTCACGGCAGCCATGCTGATGTTAAAATACGGCCGGGTGGAAACAGCTTTAAAAATTAACTCATTATTGGCCCTGGTCGGTCCGTCGGTCCTAATCATTGTCACTAGCCTCGGGCTGGTAGGTCTGGCCGGGAAAGTGTCACCAGCCGGAATGATAACGATCATACTCGGGGTGAGTTTAATCTTTATCGGCATTAACAAGCTCTGACTATTTTCCACAAGCTAGCCGGCCAGCGAATCGGCAAAGAAGCCGGCTACTATTCCGGCCAGTTCTTCCTCGCCGCCCCACCAAAAATGATCGATACCAGGCAGTACTTCAATGATTTTGGGCTGTGGCATATCTTCCGCTTCCCGCAGAACATTGGAAGCAGGGATTACGTCGTCCTCCGCCCCGCAGATGATTAACTTGGGTTTTGTGCACACTCTGAGAGCACCGGCGGGAATAACCGGGGATACTCCGGCAATCGCTTTTACTATGTTATCCGTACTACCTACCGGCAGGGCTACCCTCCCGCCAAAAGAGTACCCCATAATGCCGATTCGGGCCGGGTTAATCTCCTCATGCCGGGAAAGAAAATCCAGGGCAGCGCGGGCGTCGCTCTGCTCCGGGATACCGCCTCCAAAAGAACCCTGGCTACGGCCGACGCCGCGAAAATTAAAGCTTAGGCCGGCAATGCCCACCTGGGTAAGCTCCTGGCTAACCGCCATAATTATATTGTTATCCATGCTTCCTCCGTAACGCGGGTCAGGATGACAAAGCACTACCCCCGGGTATCTGCCCGGTAAATCAGGCAGTTCCAGACAAGCCTCAAGCAGTAAGCCGTGATTATTTAGTATCGTATTAATACGCCGCGCTTTCCTCACTTCCCTTCATTTCATTTTGTTACATTGAAAAGCTAAATACTTGAATTTTCCATATAATTTTAGTACAATGCCTATAAAATATAATATATTAATAACTCCGGAGGCAATAACTTATTATGCCAGATTATTCTTTGCTTGACAAACCCATATTTTTAAAGCTCATTTTTTATCCCCGCAAGGATTTCACTGCCTGCCCGGAAAATGCCTTTGACCTACCCGTTCAGGTCGATCAAAATGTTTTGATCTACTGCCGCTTCTACCCCGGAGATCTTACTTGGCCCTGGATTATCTATTTCCACGGCAACGGTGAAGTAGTTAGTGACTATGATGACCTGGCCCCACTTTACAACCAGCTCGGGCTCAATATAGTAGTTGCCGATTACCGTGGCTATGGCGCCAGCGATGGCAAACCCAGTTTTACCAACCTGCTCAAAGACGCCAAAAGCATATTTGCTGCGGTAATAGAGCAACTTTCCGCCAGAGGCTATAAAAGAGAGCTATGGGTCATGGGTAGGTCTTTGGGCAGTCTTTCGGCCCTGGAGTTGGCCTGCCATTATCCGGAAAAAATTAAAGGAATGATCATTGAAAGCGGATTTGCAGACGTTTCTAAGGTGATGAAACACCTGGAACACCTGCCGGAGGAAATTAAATTACCCGGGTTTAACCAGGAATGCCTGGACCTGGTTGGCAGGATCACCATCCCGGCACTGGTGCTCCACGGGCAGGATGACGATATAGTACCGGTGCAAGAAGCTAAAACTTTATTTGAATACCTGGGTACTCCCCGCAAAAAACTGCTCCTGATCCCAGGGGCCGGACATAACGATCTAATGTACACCGGGTTCCGGCAATATTTTAAAGCTATTCAAGAATTTATTAATGAATCCTCCTAAGCATAAAACCACTTAATCAAGGGTATAGTTAACAGATAATAGTTTTTGTCTGTTCGAATGGAGGGCGGACTATGCAAAAACAAATGTTTCAAAAGTTCTTTAAAAATCTTAAGGGCGCTTTTGCCATAACCTACTGGGACGGTACAACTGAACAATATGGCAGCGGCACTCCCACCTGCAGGCTGGAGTTTCACCAAAAAATTCCTTTTGTTGAGTTGATCAAAGATCCGGTCCTGGCCTTTGGTGAGGCCTACATGGATAGGACCATTGAAATCCATGGGGATATGGATGAAATCATCAAAATTATCGATTCTAACCAGGATAGCTTCAAGCAGAGCCAGAGAAGTCCGGCTTTATCCAAAACAATTTACGACCGGCTGCGACTGACCCCTTTACGCAAATCCCAGGCAGATGTCAGTTATCATTACGATTTGGGCAATGACTTTTTCTCACTCTGGCTGGATGAAACTATGAGTTACTCCTGTGCTTATTTCCAGAAGCCGGAGGATTCCCTGCGCCAGGCCCAGGAGCAGAAGCTGGAGCACGTGCTAAAAAAATTGCAGCTTCACCCAGGCGAAACTCTTCTGGACATCGGCAGCGGATGGGGCAACCTGATCCTCCGGGCCGCTCGTGATTATAAGGTAAAAGCCACAGGTATAACTTTAAGCCAGGAACAGTGCCAGGAAACCCGCAACCGAATTAAAAAACTTGGATTAACAGACCAAGTTGATGTTGAATTAATGGATTACCGGCAACTGGCGAAAACCGGGCGCACCTTCGATAAAATTGCCAGTATCGGTATGTTCGAGCACGTGGGCCGGACTAATTACCCTCAATTTATGCTATCCATAAACAAGCTCCTTAAAAAGGGCGGCCTAGCCTTACTGCATACCATAACCAAAGCACAAGAGGCCCCGGTCAACTCCTGGACCACGAAATACATCTTTCCCGGGGGATATATTCCGTCTCTGCGTGAGATAATGTGGCTATTGCCCGAATACGACTTTCAAGTTATTGATTTAGAGAACCTGCGGATGCACTACGCCATGACACTGGACCGCTGGCTGGCCGGCTTTGAAAAAAAAGTAGACCAGGTCAAGGAGAAATATGGCAACCGCTTTGTCCGTATGTGGCGGCTATACCTTAGCACCAGCGCCGCTTCTTTCCGGGCCGGCGGTCTGGGTGTACATCAAATCCTTGTATCGGGAGGTCCAAATAACAGCCTACACCTGACCAGGGAGCATTCATATTAGAGTTCCCGCGCACCGTGCCGGATAAGCACTTATTGAATTACTCACTCTAGCATGGCACGCTTAAAAACGATGCTGGATAAAGATTGGGCGCCTGTTTTCTTATAGGCGCCCTTTTAGTCTAGACGTTCCGTTGCCGGCAGTCTCCAAATCTTGAACCCGCTTCTTAAGACTGGAAATATTATCCTGCATCTCCAGCATCATTTCCGCTACCGGGTCCGGCAGCAGGTCGTGTCTCAAGTCGATATCAGCGACGCCTAGGGCCACTTTCTGACCATCCCGGGCAACGATTTTACCGGGAACACCTACCACTGTGCTGTTAGCCGGAACAGCCTTCAAAACCACCGAACCAGCTCCGATCCGGGAATTGTCTCCCACGTTAAACGAGCCGAGCACCTTAGCTCCGGCACTGATAACGACATTGTTGCCAATAGTTGGGTGTCTCTTTTCCTTTTCCTTTCCCGTGCCGCCAAGAGTCACACCCTGGTATATGGTAACATTATCGCCGATTTCCGCAGTCTCACCAATAACAACTCCACTGCCGTGATCGATAAACAGCCCTTGCCCTATTTTGGCCCCGGGATGAATTTCGATTCCGGTAAAAAAACGGCTACACTGTGAGATCAGCCTGGCAATAATAATCCAGCCCCGGCAGTAAAAAAAATGCGCCACCCGGTGCATTAGCACAGCGTGAAAGCCGGGGTAACAAAGAATAACCTCGATAGTTGATTTAGCAGCAGGATCCCGATCCATAATACTCCGGACATATTCTCGCAATTGACTTAACAAGTGTTTCACCCTCACATTTTTTTAAAACAGAATCGGATAATATGGCTATCCACAGAGCAGTCGATACCAATAACAGCAGGGGAAACATATTATTACCGGCGCTGTCGCACATCATGCGCGTTGAATACAGTAAAGTCCCTGGGGAAGCAGGGCTTCAACATCACGATTCTTCCAGTAGATCAGCATGGCATGGTAAACGTTACCGATGTGGAAGAAGCTATAACAGACAAAACCATTCCTATTAGCATTATACACTCCACTAACGAAGTTGGTACCATCACGTTCGTCGCTGGCGGCTCCGGATGACCAACCGCAGTCCATAATTTTCTGATGGTAAATTTCACCAGTCTTTCACCCTATAGATGACGCCCATGCTGCGTACAAGTAAGAAGCCGGGTTAATTACCCGGCTTCTCAAATCCTGAATCTTTACTTGTTTTCATCATTATCCTGTATTACCGGAGCAACATCACTGGTCACGTCTGTGGTAAGCGTAGTAGGGATATCAGGTTAACCTTAACCTTCCTCTTTTTTTTATCTTTGCTCAGATAAAACACCCACTTAGTATTGATGTTAGTATTTGATCTTTTCGCAGGAGCATGACTATAATTTTTTACTTCTATTGCCTGATAATGTGAATATTATTAACGAGAATTTCAAGGTTTTACTCAACAGCATTCACAAAGGCTTCAAACCGGACATCTTTTGTCCCGATCCTGGCCGTGCCCGTAAACATATACACGAGGTCATAGTTTTCATTCCGGGACATATTCATATAGCGAGGTTTATAAATCAACTCTGCCTTAGTAACTTTTGAGTGAGTTGCTGCAAACCGATTCCCTGGAATAACCCCAAAGAAATCATCGATGAGAATCTGGAATTCATTCTTGAGCAGTTTCTCCCATGCCTTCTCAGGCTGGATTAAGGGCTGCTGAGCTTCTAATAAAACCATGGGTTTACTGCATTGAACCGACCATATTTCGCCCTGAGGGCCGACCTGTACGATAATATTTGACTCATAGCCGGGCCCGCCAGTGCTAAACACAGTTTTACCTTCGTAAATAACCGGGTAGATCACATATTTAAAATCATCACCTGCACCGGCACTGACAAAAGGCTGCCCCACATCACCCGGCAGCGCCGGAATGCCAGCAACAACTTGATTGGCTGACGCGATGGCAACATCATCGGAAACAGGAGTGCCGCTATTTCCGTCCCCGAACAACTGTGACCGGTAGAGCCACCCCCCATTCCATGAGGTAGGTGTTATTCTACCTTTCTCACCGAAGATACCGCCACTGTCATCAGGCCGACCAACCACCCCGAAATACCTAGCTAGCGCCGGCAGCTCGGCCCTGGTCGCCTCGTTTTCCCGCTCGGCGATATCCGAACTAAACGATTCAACCTGCGGCAATGCTGCATCCAAGATGAAATTACCGGCATTCTCCTGCTGGTTATTTTCCAGCAGTGAAACAAAGGCCGTAAAGTTTTCTTTCGTGCCGCCCTCCGGGGTAAATTCACCCTCAAAAACGGCCACCGGCACATAGTACGGGGTAAAGTCCAGGGAATATGCCAGCTGATAAGCGGCGCCGGTTTTCTGAATCTCCGCAGTGCCGGCGGTAAAAGGCTGATAGCCCCTGGCTTCGAAAACGCCCTCGCCGCGCTTTAAGGCCTCCAGCGCCTGCTCATAGCCAGCTAGCCGCACCTTTTCCGAGCCTTCCTGCTCAAACCACGTGCCCGTAGCACTGGCCACCCGGCCTTGCTCAGTGACGGTCACCCTGATCTGCGGCGCTGCCCCTACAATAGTCCTTCCTTCCGAATCGCTAGCCGGCTTGAGCACCGTTTCAAAGGAAGTCTCCGGAGACTGGTTTTGATTCACCACGTATTCACCCTGGGGCAACAGGCCGGCAGCTGTCAACCACTGGACCGCAATATCCCTGGCGGCCTCTTTTGATACCGGCTGACTTGATTTTACGCTGCTGTCAGCCTCCTGCTCATAAAGCCAAGTCCCCTGGTTAAGCCAGACCGAGAGCCGCCCGTTCCCCCCCGACACCATCACCCAGCTTGTTGCCGGCTCCTCTTGGCCATCCGGCGCCACCTTGGGTTGTTTGTCCGACACCCTGAGCTCCTCAATCCCCATTGCTGCAGCCATTTCCAGGACATCTTCTTCA
>JAQVOX010000126.1 GCA_028702435.1 Desulfotomaculaceae bacterium
CTGCCGTACCCCCTCGGCCATAGCCACCGCAGTCTGTTTGCTCACTGCCCCGTATTGGTCGAGCAACTCCGGCGCCACCCCCAGAATTGATTTCTTTAGCTCGTTGCAATAAGCAATCACACCCCCCTTAAGGTATTCCGAGCTGCCGGGGACTTCTGTCAGTCTGGCGCCGATCAATCCACCGGTACAGGACTCTGCTACGCTAAGGAACATGCCTTTTTGCAATAACAGCTTACCGACAACATGTTCTATTACCTCCCTGTGATCATGTTCCGGTAATAGTTCCGAACCGGTAAAATTCTGCTCATTCTTCATTTCAACTTCACTTCCTAATAGTATTGGCTATCCGACGCTTTATCCATGGTATTGGTTTGTTAGTCAAATTATAGCATGAACCGGTAGCAAAGCATACTGCCCTTTTTTCATAAAAAGCCAGGTACAGACCGGCATAATTTATAAATATCTTACCGGTCCGTACCTGGCTTATAATCAAGATCATTTAATCACGCGGCATTTTCCTTAAGAATCAAACGAAGTTGCTCACCTGTAATCTTTTCTCTTTCCAATAAAATTTCCACAATAATCTTAAATATTTGTTGTGAGCCGGTCATGTAATCTTTCACCCGCTTTTCCTGGGCGCGCACAATGCCGGTCAGGGTATTGTGCTTTAAATCCCTTGGTAGGCCGTCCAAACTCACCACGCCCAAATCAGACATCCCGGAACGTAACATCTCCTCCGCTGTGCGCATCGCCTGCGCAAAATCATTTGCCGACCCGGTGCTGTAATTTCCTAAAATAGTTTCCTCAGCCGCTGCCCCGGCCAGCATTACCGCGATTTGATTTTCAAGGTAGTTCTTGGTATACAGATAGGTATCGTCTTCAGGGGTCTGGCGCATGTAACCCAGGGCTTCGCCGCGGGGAGTGATGGTCAGGGTGGATACTGAACCGGCCCTGACTAATTCGCTGATCAAGGCATGCCCGATCTCATGAATGGCAATCCTTTTCATTTCTTCCGGGGATGGACTGCGATCAAGCTTGCCGCCCATCATTACTTTATCAATTGACTCGTTAAAATGTATCTGTTTTATTTCTTGTTCTTTTTCCCGCATGGCCAGAATTGCAGCTTCATTAGCCAGACTCTCCAGATGGGCGCCGGAAAAACCAAAAGTTTCCTTGGCGATTACCTCTAAATCTACATCCTGGGCCAAGGGTTTGTTCCGGGTATGTATTTTTAAGATTTCCATTCTTCCTTCCCGGTCAGGCAAATCAACCTTAACGATACGGTCAAAACGCCCCGGCCGGGTTAGCGCCGGATCAAGCATATCCGCCCGGTTCGTGGCCGCAATAAGCAACACCCGGATATTATCATCAACTTTAAGCCCGTCTATTTCCACGAGCAGCTGATTCAAGGTCTGGTCATATTCCAGGTGACTGGTGGTTTGACCGCGCTTGCCGCCCAAAATTTCAATTTCATCGATAAAAATTAAAGCATAATTCTTGTTTTGCTTGGGGGCATGTTCCCTGGCCGTCTGAAAAAGCTTTCTCACCCGCTGGGCGCCCACCCCCGCATACATTTCAATAAATTCCGAACCTGAAGCGGCGATAAATGCTGCATCAGTATAATTTGCCGCAGCTTTGGCCATTAAAGTTTTACCGGTGCCGGGCGGCCCGGTAAGTAAGATGCCCTTTAAGGGGCGAATCCCCAGTTTTTTAATACTCTGGTGATTTCTTATGAAATCAAGGGCTTCGCTCAATTCATTGATCGCTGACAACTGCCCGCCAATATCACTAAAAGAAATCTCATAACGTCCCGCTCCGACCGGGCTTTCAAAGTTTTTAGCGCCAACCATGCCCCGCATCCTGGCGAAATAATAGAGACCCGCGCCAACCAACAAAAAAAATAACAGTGGCATAACATCATAACCCATTACGAACATGGATATTACCGCGGCGATGCCCAACCCGATACTAATTTCTTTGAGCACTACTATTGCCACCTCCGGCCAGGGATTTCTGATTATTGTTGATCTGGCCGGCATTTCGTGCAATTATCTCGTCGAGTGTGCGGCCATTCTTTATTAGTCTTATATACACGTTTTTTTGGTCGATATGAATTTTGGCCTCGGCTCCGGCCAGTTCGGCTTCCCGGTTAACCTCGGAAGCCATGTTTTGGTAACTGCCCTGGTCGATGGCCTGGTAAACAGCAAATTGGTTTTTATACCATAATTGTTGTAAGTCATCATCACGGCTGTCTATAAGATCTAAATAATACTGGCGCCTGCCCATATACGAAGACAAGTCCTTCTGTACTGCCTGATAGGATTGCATCAAGTCCGCATCGCTTTTTATGGCCAAGGTAACTTTAACCACTTCATCTTCAGTGTTTACCTGAAAGGATTCAACCGCTTCATTAGTGGATAAAACCGTATTAAGAGGATTTTGAAAGCTATATTTTTGGTAAATCCATTGTATCCCAAAAATAAAAGCCAAGCCGAGCAACAGTGAAAAAATAATTACCGGTATTTTTAGCCCTTGCCATTGCATGGCGAACTCCTTTCTTATATGGAATTCCATACCGCCAATTATTATAGCACATGGGACCTTGAATTTTCCCTAGTGAAAAAATGGTATGTAAAAAAAAATATATAAAATGGCCTATATCCTCGCTGGCTCTAGTCAGTAACCATCTTTTTTTAGTATCTTCCATGTACCGGAAAAGTAACTAATGCCGGACCAAATAGTAAAAATAACGGCGGCGGCCATAGCTATATCGGCAAAGGGAATATGAAAAAAATTATCGAGAGGGTCCCTGATAAACAAAGCAACAATGGCCACAATCTGCGTTACCATCTTTATTTTACCCAGTTTGCTTGCGGACAGAACTACCCCTTCTGCTGCCGCTATCGCCCTCAGTCCGGTGACCGCAAATTCCCGGCTTATGATCACTACTGCAATCACACCGGATAATCGGCCCATTTCCACCAAAGTGATTAAGGCTGCCGAGACTAAAATTTTATCGGCCAGCGGGTCTAAGAATTTACCCAGCAGGGTTACCTGATTACTTTTCCGGGCAATGTAACCGTCCAGTCCATCAGTGGCGGCGCCTAATACAAAAACCGCCGCGGCTAGATAATCAGCATAAGGATATTTAAGCCAGGCGATTAGCAAAAAAAGAGGTATTAACAGGATTCTAGTTAAGGTCAGGCGGTTAGGCAGATTCATTTAACCGGTTCTCCTGTCAGGTCATACTCCGCAGCGCCGCTAATCAAAACTTGTACAAAATCACCGGAGGCTAACTCCCGCTTAGAGCAAACAAACACCTTACCGTCGATGCCGGGAGCGTCGCCTTCACTGCGGCCAATATAAACATCAGGCTTTTCTAAATGGCGTCCTTCAATTAAAACCGGGAGCACGGCTCCGATTTTTTTCTTATTCCGCTCCAGTGATATTCCTTGTTGAAGAGCCATCAACCGCTCCCGCCGCTCCGCTTTAACCTCCTCGGGAACCTGGCCCGGCATAACGGCAGCGGCTGTGTTTTCTTCCTGCGAATAGGTAAATATGCCCACCCGGTCGAACTTGATCGCTTTCATAAAATCAAAAAGCTCCCTAAAATCAGCTTCCGTTTCACCGGGAAAACCAACAATAAAGGACGTGCGCAGGATTATTTCCGGAATTTGGTAACGGAGTTTTTCAACTAACTGTATTGTTTCTTCCTTGCTTCCACGCCTGTTCATTCGCTCTAGTACCGCATTAGCGGCATGCTGCAGCGGCAAATCAAGGTAACGGCATACTTTTTTTTCGGAAACCATCACTTCCATTAGCTCATCGGAGATCAGGGTGGGATAGGTGTAGAGAAGTCTCAGCCAAACCAACCCGTCAAGCGCCGCCATACGTTTTAACAAAACAGTAAGAACCGGTTTGCCATATAAATCAAACCCGTAACGAGTGGTATCCTGAGCTACCAATACCAGCTCTCTTACTTTCCCCGCGGCCAGTTCCTTAGCTTCATCAACTAGGTCATCAATCGACCGGCTCCGAAAGGGACCCCTAACCGAGGGTATGACACAATATGAACAACGATTATTGCACCCGTCCGCTATTTTTAAAAATGCGGTATAGGGTGGTGTAGACAGTAGTCGCGGCAAATTTGCATCATGCAGGTAACCCGGCGCTCCGACCAGGGATAGCTTTTCTCCTGCTAGTGCCGCCTGTACTGCCTTGACCACTTCCGGTACCGCACCGGTCCCCAGTAAACAATCTATTTCCGGCATTTCGGCCATTAATTCCTGAGGATAACGCTGTGCCAAACAGCCGGCAACCAGAATGGCCCGGCAGGATCCCGCTTCCTTAAAGCGGGCCAGATCCAGAATGGCGCTGATTGACTCCTCTTTGGCCTCGTTAATAAAAGAACAGGTGTTGACGATCAGCACATCAGCTTCTTGTTCCCGGTTAGTAATAGTAAAACCGGCATTTTTTAAAAGCCCGAGCATGGTTTCCGAATCAACCAGGTTTTTGGGACAACCTAAACTGACCAGGCCTATTTTTACCGACATTTTGCGACCCTTTCTTTAAACATATCTTAAGTATAAGCCATGGTCCGTATGCTTGTCAAAACATGAGGATAGTTGTCGGAATATAAGCTAATACCGGTAAACTTTACATCAAAACAAAATTTTAGCCTAAAGGAAAAGCCGGGGCTTGTGGCGCCTGGCTTTTCCTTAGTTATAATTTCATTTATTAGCTATTAATCTTGCACTAGTAAGTTATCATTCGGAAATTGATAAGCAGGTAACTTGGTCGGGTTAAGGTTAGGATGAGAATTTGTTGTCGCATGCATATTCTTAAAAGCAACTGAAAGCATTAATTTAAGCCGGTTCAGCTGGTTTACTTCACTGGCGCCGGGATCATAGTCTAAGGCAATGATATTAGCCTGCGGGTAGTTCCTTTTCAGTTCCTTAATCATCCCTTTTCCGGTAACATGATTAGGTAGGCAGCCAAAAGGCTGCACACAGACAATGTTAGAAACCCCGCGGTTAATGAGCTCGATCATATCCGCAGTTAACAGCCATCCCTCACCGCAGTGGTGTCCCAGCGACATGATTTGGCTAGCCAGCCCGGCCTTATGGTAGATCGAGCAGGGAGCATTAAACCGGTTGCTTTTCTCCAAAAGCGAATTAACCAGCCTGCGGCTACTTTCGAAGTAATGGATGAAGTACTTCCCCAGGAATAACTGGTAAGTTTTACCCGTTAAATACTTATACTTAGTAATTAAATCGTAAGCACAGAAAAGGAAGAAATCAAGCAGGTCGGGCATAACCACTTCCGCGCCCTCAGCTTCCAGAACCTTCTCGATATTATTATTGGCGGCAGGGTGGTAATTAACCAGTATTTCCCCTACCACACCCACCCGTGGCTTTCTTGCTGTGGACATTTCCAGCTGGTCAAACTCTTCCACAATTCCCCTCAAGCTGTCGTCAAAGTCCTGTTTCTTTCCGCTAAGTAGGAGCGGCTTAAGTCTTTTTGCCCATCTTTCATAGAGCAATTC
>JAQVOX010000127.1 GCA_028702435.1 Desulfotomaculaceae bacterium
ATTGTCACTATTTAAAGTGGACTCAATATTAATTTGATAATATGTGAAATGAAAAGAGAAATTTTGATTCTATTTTTACTCGCTTTCGCCAAAACAGTATCTCCACAAAATCTGAAAGTTGACTATCGATATTCGCCTCAATGGTGGGTCTCGTGTATAGGTCTGCCAGACGACAGCTGTAAAACTTTAGTAGGACCACTTGGTCAATTATTGTATGAGTTTGGAGGCGAGGACTTCTTTCCATATATAGGTGCCGGGCAGGGATTCCGTACAGTAGTTCAAACATTAGCAGATGAAAATATAAAAATAAATAACCAACACTTGTATTCTGCCCGAGTACCCATTGTTATTACAGAATCAACATACGATGGATTGAACATAACGCAAGAATCATTTGCTTTAGGAATGGATTTCATTCACAATCAGATTTCTACAAAGAAAGGAAAACGTGAAGACGTAATCTTTACGACCGTGGATAATCCCACGGAACAAACACGAACTATCAAACCTGTTTTGATAATCAATTCAGAACATCCAATGGAGGTAGATGAAAGTAGGTTTGTGATAAATAAGACGACACAAATTATTACCGATTTGAAGACCAGCATGGTACGTGAAAATTTAGGACACTCGAAAACCTTCATTAACCTGGAAGAAATCACTCTGCTACCAGGTGATAAAAAGCAATATGTAGTACTGTATGATAATGGAATGTCATCTGACATTGTCGATGAATTAAAAGCAGACCCAAAGAATTTCGCATCTAAAATCGAACAATTGAAAGCTGAAGTAATTAATTATTGGGAAGAAAAAAGCAGCATCCCTTATGATCATATTACCGTGCCTGATGCAGAAATTCAAAATTTATTAGACGCATCCATCAGGGGGATATGGCAAGCCCGTGAGATTAAAAATAACAAAATAGCTTTTCAGGTAGGGCCAACATGTTATCGCGGACTGTGGATTGTGGACGGCGCATTTATCTTAGAAACCGCGGCAATGTTTGATCGAGGATTAGATGCCCGTGCTGGAATTGATTACACTTTATCATTCCAGAAAGAAACCGGGGAATTTGCCATCATGGATAAATACTACAAAGAAAATGGTTTTGTACTTTGGACCTGCGTAAGGCATGCCTTGCTCACCCAAGATAAAATATGGTTACGTTCAGTATGGCCTCAGCTAATTAAAACGATGGATTTCATCAAAGTATTGCGTGCGAGAACATACGAGACTGAAACACCACTTGATGACGGACTAATTCCCCCGGGAATTATTGATGGCGGATTATGGGGAGGACCCGATATGCCTGAATATACCAATGTCTATTGGAGTCTTGTAGGGATCAAGTCGATGGTACAGGCTGCACATTGGTTGGGCGAGAAAAAGATTGCTGAAGTATGGGAAAAAGAATACAGTGACATGTACAGTGTATTCAAAAAAGCAGTTCAACGCGACAAACAAATCGATAATTTCGGAAACGTTTATTTACCTATCCCAATGGAGGTGGAAAAACAATCGTTACCACAACGTGCTCAGTGGGCATTCTGTTTAGCAATTTATCCAGGTCAGATATTTGAAGAAGATGATCCTATTGTATTGGGTACTATGGATATGTTACATACCACCTTACAGGAAGGTATGGTTATGGGAACTGGCTGGGAAATTAACGGCATATGGAATTATTTTGCCGGATTTTACGGACAAGCTTGTTTATGGATAGGGAAAAACCAGTATGCTGTCGAATCACTTTATGCATTTGCAAATCATGCAAGTCCACTTTACAACTGGCGCGAAGAGCATAATCCACGAGATCTCACGCCGAGTAAATACGTAGGTGATATGCCTCACAATTGGGCAAGTGCTGAATTTATCGGATTGGCAGTACATATGTTGGCATTGGATAGAGGCAACGAATTGCATCTGTTACAAGCCATCCCTGAAAGTTGGTTGAAACCGGGTATGAAAACCGCGATGAAAGACATTGCAACACCGTTCGGAAAACTTACATTTACCCTGCAAGTAGATAAAACAGGTAAAACTGCATCATTAGATATCGAAAAATTATCTGACCCGTCGTGCAAAGGCGTTTGGGTTCATTTGAGAGGCTGGGGTATTTATAAAAATGATAATATTGTAAAACTGGATCCAAAGAGAGACCACAATATAACTATTGACATTATTAAATGATCAATTGTTAGGTGGATACTATTTGAATTTTCTCAAAAATTCAGCAATTCAGCGTAAAAAATAATTAATTGAAAATAAGAATGTAATAAGGTTTGGAAAAATAAATATTTCCGGCTAAATTTGTGGTCTGAACACAGGTCGGAGGCTTGCGCCCCCGCTGTTGGGGTGCTGAGCTTTTAACTACAGTGTTCTTTCATTTTAACAAAATTTAAGCCGCGGGGTGGATTGAGACAATCGAGCCTCGCGGCTGTTTTTATTATACCACAAATATAGTCATAATATTCTGAATAACAAAATAATACATCATTTATTTTAAAAAAAAGCATGTTTTCCCCATAGAAAGAACAGGAAACAAAAACAACAGTTGGCGGACGGAGCAGGGAGGTGCTCGGAGCGTACCGCCGCCAGATCAGGAAACGGTTCCCGGGCCTGGCAAATGGACTATCTTCGGTTCCGGATCACCGAAAGCGCCGGGAGTATTCGATGGGTGAACTGCTCACGGGCGGCCTGGGCATGTTCCTGCTCAGGCAGGATTCCCGTAACGGGATCAACAACAAGCGCCGCGAGGCGGGATTCGCCAAGTCTTTCGAGCGGTGCTTCGGTGCCCGGCTGGCGCATGGCGACACGATCGCCGAAGTTTTGGAGCATACGGACCCGGAGGGGCCGGAGTCTGTGAAGATGGATCTGATGTCGGGCCTGTTCGGGCAGAAGGTATTGCGGGGGGATCGCCATTGCGGCAAGTATTACCCGGTGGCGGTTGACGCCACCGGGGTGGTCAGCTTTGACCACCGGCATTGCCCCCATTGCCTGACGCGCACTTCCAAAAACGGCGCCACGACCTACTTCCATTACGTGTTGGAGGCCAAGCTGGTGACACGGGACGGATTGTGCCTGTCGCTGGCCAGCGAATGGATCGAGAATCCCGCGGGTGAGTTCGACAAGCAGGATTGCGAACGCAAGGCCTTCACCCGCCTGGCGGCGAAGCTCAAGAGAAATTATCCCCGTCTTCCTGTCTGCATCCTGGCCGACGGGCTTTACCCTTACGGTGGCGCGTTCGAGACCTGCGAGGGGTACGGGTGGAAGTATATTTTCGTACTGAAGGACAGCACGCTCAAGTCGGTGCAGGAGGATCTGGTGCTGCCAAGGCGCAGGGATCCGAAAAAATCGGGCTACCATGTCCGAGACGGCTGGCGCGTGGCTTGCGAATACCGGTTCGAGAACGGGTTGGAATACAAAAAAAGCAAGATCAGCTGGATCGAGTGCGGGGAGACCAGGACCAGGGACATGCCCCGGGAGAAAAGGCCTGAAAAACAAAAGGACGGGGAAACCCACCGTTTTGTATATGTGACCAACTTCGAGGTGGACAGGGACAACGTGATGGAACTTTCCGCCGGAGGAAGATTACGCTGGAAAATAGAAAATGAGGGATTCAACACCCAGAAACGGGGAGGCTATCAATTGGGACATAAGTTTTGCCGTACGTCGCTCAACGGGTTGAAAAACTATTATACCCTGCTGCAGATGGCGCACGCCATAAACCAGTTCGTCGAACGCGACGGGGAGGTCAGGGAGCAACTATCCTGCCATTCAAAGGAAACCGTCAAGAACATCTGGGGCATGCTGGTGAGCTACATGATCTTCGCCCGCGATCCGGAGGACCTACCCGACGGAAATGCTGGCCGGATACAACCCGCACCCGCCTAGGCAGAGCGTTAATGGCAGGGATGCCATGGCGGAGATATCCTGCTCCCGGATCCAGGACTCACCTTTTTAAAGCCGATTAACAATTTAATAAAGAACTTCTTGTTAAAAATACTTTCCCGATGGAGATTGATTCTACCGGTAGCCACACCTGTACCCCTAATCAAAGGGCGACAAATTCAGGAGGCAAAAAAAATAATCGCTGAATTGCTGCAAAAATTGTTTATTGCATCCACCTTTCGAGGGATTTGATATTTTGTAGGTGTGAGTAGGAGACGTCGATGGTGTTCTTGAAATGGTTGAAGAGTTACTTTATCTCTCCCTGTTCGTATATTTGACATATAGATTCCTGGAATCCAGAGAGGTATTGTGCATGATGGCGAGCGTCCCCATGGATGAACTCACGTTAACTAGTCCCAGTATTTTGAATTAGGCTTTATACTTTGTCACTGTTGTCCGATAAAAACTTTTTGAAAGAAGTACGAGGGCAAATTTAAGTTTGCCCGTCGTACTAATAATTGTAGCTTTGTATTCATCACAAAACAAGACTACAATGAACAAAAGTACATATTTTTTCGGACAATCGGTTTTCGGACAGCTCATCTCTATGATTGATACAAGAATAATTGCCCGCAACAGCAAAAAGCATAAAGCGGACCACTACGTGAAGCGTTTTACAGCCAAGGATCACCTGGTCAGCATGCTGTTTTGCGTGTTCGCCAAATGTTCCTCGCTACGCGAAGTGGCCGGTGCAATGCTCGGGTTATCAGGCAAGACCGGGCATTTCCAGCTAACGCATATTCCTTACCGGAGCACCTTGTCGGACGCGAACAAGCGCAGGAGCGTGGATTTCTTCGCCGGTGTATACCACGATTTGCTCCTGGAGTACCAACGCGTGATCTCGGACACCCGGTTTAAGCAGGTGATAAATAAACAAATCGAGATCTTTGACAGTACCGTTATCAGCTTGTTCCAAGAGATATTGAAGTGCGTGGGCAGGATTCCCTCCAATGGTAAACGAAAAGGGGGCATCAAGGTACACACCGTTATTAATGTCGATGAAGCGGTACCCAAGATGGTTTGGTTTTCATCCGCTTCCACGCACGACCATGTGCTGCTGGGCAAGCTCACGCCCGATGACAATACTATTTACGTTTTTGACAAGGGATACAACGATTATAAAGCATTCAAACTCTTTGGCGAGAAAGGTGCCGGCTTCGTTACCCGCGTCAAGGACAACGCTGTTTACAAGTTGGAGGAAGAACTCTATATTGACGAGTGCATTCACAGCGGCGTGCTGGAAGACGCTATCATCGAGGTAACAGTAAAGGAAGAGGATGGCAGTAAAAGTAAGCTCAAGCTGCGCAAGGTTGTCTTCTATGACAGGAAACTCAAGCGCGAGTTCGAGTTCCTTACCAACCTGTTCGAGATGCGTGCAGACCTGATAGCCGCTATTTATAAAATAAGGTGGCAGATCGAACTGCTTTACAAGCAGCTGAAAGGCAATTTCCCGCTCAAGTACTTCTTGGGAGATAACGAGAACGCGATAAAAATACAGATATATTGCGTCTTGATCGTG
>JAQVOX010000128.1 GCA_028702435.1 Desulfotomaculaceae bacterium
TTCAAGATATTTTGCTGCAATTTCTTCACCCAGCTGTCCCAGCAGCTTGCGCTGTATGGTCATACAAATCCCACCTCTCATCACCGATGGACCAGCATCAGACTAGCTGCTTTGCCGTGCCCCGGCAAAAGCTTTTACCGGCCGGTAGCCGGCCCTGTGAATAGGACATGGCCCGTACCGGGCCAGCGCTCTCAAGTGATCCGGAGTAGCATAGCCCTTGTGCTTGTTAAAGCCATATTCCGGGTAGGTCTCGTGATAGGCGTCCATGAGCTGATCCCGGTAGACCTTGGCCACGATGGAAGCCGCGGCAATAGAGGCGCTTAGCCCATCGCCGCCAACCAGGGGCTTTTGAGGCAATGCCAGCCCTTCGATGCAGAAGCCGTCAACCAGCACATAGGCCGGCTTTACCTTGAGCTTCAGAACAGACCGTCGCATGGCCGCCAGGGAGGCATGGTGAATATTTTCCCGGTAAATTTCCTCAGGTGAGGCCTCGCCAATAGCAAAGTCTAAAGCCGTTTCCTTGATCAGGCCGGCCAGGACCTCCCGCTTAGCCGGGCTAAGTTTTTTGGAGTCATTGAGCCCGGGCAGCCATACCTCCCCGGGCAAAATAACAGCGGCCGCTGCCACAGGCCCGGCCAGCGGGCCCCGTCCCACTTCGTCCACGCCGGCCACAAGGTGATGGCCGCAGGCTCTTAACTCATCCTCATAGACGAATAATTTTTTAAGCCGCTTAATTTCTTTTTCCCTGACAGCATTTGCTCTCTTTAGCCGGAGGGCAAGCTCCCGGACGCCGGCCCTTTGATCTGCCGACATGGCCAGAAGGAGTTCCTGATTAACCTCCTCAGAAGAGACAAGTTCTTTGATCTGAGCAATAGACAAAGTGGAAAGCGCCAATGAAATAGCCCCCATAAACAATAAACATATATATTCTAAAGATAAATTTTCGCATGCTGCCTGTAAATTCCTGCTTGATAAAATATTTTCTTAAAAAAACTGTCACGTGGGGAAATTCCCCACGTGACAGTTTTTTACCAAAGCGGGTGGCACCCTGATATACCTGCCTTACGACCCGGTTTAGTCTTAATTTGCATGATCAGTTTGTGCCTTCAGGACGGTCAGGTCCTCCGGCCGGTGAACAACTTTAGCCCCTGTAGGCAGGGCTTCCATGACCAGCTGCTGCCAGGGTGTCCCCAGCACCGGGTCCAGGACGGCAATTGCCCCCCGGTCATCACTTTTACGGATGAGCCGGCCGCAGCCCTGTTTTAACTTCAAGCTCATTTCCGGGTAGTCAACCGCGGTCACCGGGTCAAGTCCCTGTTCCCGAGCCTCTTGACGCCGGGCTTCAATTAACGGGTCGTTAGGCGGGAAAGGCAGCTTCCAGATTACCAGCAGCGTGGCTGCTTCACCGGGCACGTCAATGCCCTCCCAAAAGCCGGCGCCGACAAGCACCGATGAGACATCCTCGCGAAAACTCCGGAGCAAGTGGCCGCGCTCGGCGCTGTCCTCCCACAGCAGGTTAAAGGGAAGCTGCAAACGCGCGAGGCCGGCTCGAATTTCCCTTACCTCGGCCGGAGAGTTGGTCAGCACCAGCGCCCTTCCCCCGGCAAGCCGTAAAAGTGCAACCAACCGCCTGACGGCCAGGGAAAGACCGGCTTTTTGGCTGTCGGGCGGAAAACGCCGGGGCAGGTAAATCATAGCCTGCCGATCAAATTCAAAGGAACTGCCCACTGACACGCCCGATGGGTCCTCCAACCCTAGTGTGCGTGCAATATAACTAAAGTCGCCCCCGCTGCTTAAGGTTGCAGAGGAGAACACTACCGGAATATTTTGCTTGTAGAGGTGTTTTTTCAACATGCCGCCGAGGTCCCGGGGCACGACCCAAAAGCTGCCGTCCATCCGCTCAACCCAGACGACGACATCGTTAGCCCGGTTCCGACAAAGCCTGCCGATAGCGGTTATGGCGCGCTCAATCCGTACCTCATATAATTGCAGCCTGGCTGCAGACATAGCTTGGAGGTGCAGCTCCTGCTCATTTTGCAGCTCAAGGTCAAGGATGCCGAGAGCGCGCCGCAAAGTAGCTGCAGCTTCCAATAACCGGTCATCGATCCGAACGGGGAGCCGGTCCGTGCGCTCATCCTGGAGCGTCGCCTGCCGGAGACAATCAAAAAAGCCGGAGGCAGCCATTCGTGCGGCAAAGGCGGCCGAAACCAGGGAAGTCCTGGCCCCTTGGAGATGCTCGAGAAAAGAGAGCATGCTGGAAATATCATCCTGGTCAATCTGACGGCCTGCCCTCATCGCTGCGGGCAGAATTACTTTGTGCCCCTCATCAAAGATAACTGCCGCGCAGGCAGGGAGGATAGGCCGCCTGCCGTCGGCAATACGCTCATTGCGGGTCCATAAGTCGTCAAAGAAAATACCGTGGTCGCACACGATCAGGTCCCTGGCCAACTGGTAGTGCTCCCTGGCCTTGACCAACCTGCAGAACCCCCGTGAAGAACATTCCTCACAAAAACTGAATTCATTCCAGGCTACGCTTGCCCACACCCGGTCTGATACATGGGGGATTTCGGAGCGCTCGCCCAGGCCGGTCTGCCCGGCCCAGGCCAGGACCTCGTTCAGGGAACTGCCCGGCTGTTTATTAATCATATTTGTCAGCCGGTTTACCCTCACGTCACAGACATACTGCCGTGGATCCTTCGCCATACGAGCGTCGACATCAAGGCCTAAAAGGCGCGACAGCGTGTTTATATCTCCATTTGGACCGGCAAGCTGCTCCTGGAGCGCGGTTGAAGCGCAGGCAATTATAACGGGCCTGCCCAACAAACGGGCATAAGCGATAGCAGTAAGCAGGTAGGCAAAAGTTTTGCCGGTACCGGTACCGGCCTCGGCAAAGTGCACCTTCTTTTTGCACATGGCATCTGCAATATGGAAAGCGATAAAGATTTGCTCCTCACGGACCTCATAGCCGTGACCAGGCAGGATATCATAGAACACCTGCCCGATCCAACGGGCAAGATTAGTCTTAAAATCGTCTTTATGCTGGTTTTCAAAGGGTAATTTCGTTCCGGCTAAGGCATGCATGCTAATTCCTCCCGCTAAGCTTCATCCTAGTATTCCCGCTGCAGTAAATATCCACACGCTTCCCGGAATGTTTGTCACAGCCGTGATTGAGGTTGGGCAGGGCCGGTAGGCGTATTTGGTTTTTCTTCCGGATGCACCGGTTTACCCATCCCTGCGGCAAGCATTTTCCAGCAAGGTTCCGGCATGCATTTGTCTGATCTCCCGGTTATGTAAATCTACGCCCATAATTTCTTCGATTTGCTCGCCCATTAAGATCGGAAAGGATATACAGCTTAGAAGGTGCAATGTCCTTAAATATAGCGATTTATCGTCTAATTCCGGTCTTATCTGTCCGATTGTTTGTTTTATTATTTCAATACCTTCGGTCCTGAGAAATTTCACGTACCCTATTTGCTCATCAATCTGCCGGTGATAAATTTGATGGTAGATCATATTCTTGATTATATCTGGATATTTAATTAAAATGTCGGTGTAGTTATTTATAAATATAGCCAGCTTGGTTTCCCCGCTCCCATTGCTCTCTCTTAAATATTTAAAGGTGTTTTTCAACTGGTTGGTAACAGTCTCCAGCGCCTCGTTGATGACGGCATCTTTGGATCCAAAATGATAATTGACGGCCGCAACATTAACGCCCGCTTGAGCGGCAATCTTTCTGATAGTAATATTTTGGAAGCCGTCTTGGGCAATAATATTCATGACCACTTGTATTATCTTTTCTTTAGTTGTAGGGGAATTTAATTGGCGCGCCATCTTTTCCACTCCCAATATTAGACCACTTTCATATTATTTATGGAATTCATTTATTACGTTCAATACTATGAAATCGACCGTTGACAAGATTTTGTTTCTAATTTACCATAAAGATACGATCATTTCAAACATTGTTTTAATCACTGAATGATTGCGGAGGGGAATAAATGATCGACACGCTGCGTATGGGCTTAGATGTTGGTTCAACTACGGTCAAGATTGTGATTATGGACGTCCACGGAGCTATAATTTACAAAAGTTACCGCCGGCATTATGCAGAAACACAAAAACACACTATCGAGTTGTTAAATATGGCCTTGGAGCAGGTAGGCAACCGGCCTCTAACGGTTATGGTAACCGGTTCGGCGGGGCTGGCGCTCTCCTCCTGGTTGGAGATTGAACATATCCAGGAAGTAGTCGCCTGCAGCACTGCCATTGACCGGTTAATCCCGCAACCCGATGTAGCTATTGAACTGGGTGGGGAAGATGCTAAAATAACCTTTTTCCAGGGCGGGCTGGACCAGAGGATGAACGGCATCTGTGCCGGCGGAACCGGCGCCTTTATTGATCAAATGGCTACCTTGCTGGACACGGATGCATCAGGCTTAAACGACCTGGCCAAACAGTATACCAACCTTTATTCTATTGCTTCCCGCTGCGGTGTTTTTGCTAAAACAGATCTCCAGGCTCTCCTAAATGAAGGTCTGCGTAAAGAAGACATTGCCGCTTCGGTGTTTCAAGCGGTGGTCAACCAGACAATCAGTGGACTTGCCTGCGGTAAATCGATTAAAGGCAACGTCGCCTTTCTTGGCGGCCCGCTGTGGTTTCTGTCTGAGCTGCGGCAAAGGTTTAAGGCTACCTTGAAATTGGATGATAGCAAGGTCATATTTCCTGAAAACGCCCAGTTTTTTGTCGCTATCGGTGCAGCCCTGGCCTCCGCTGCCGGTAAAGCCACGCGTTTACGGGACCTAATTGACCGCTTGGAGCATTTAGATTTATCTGATCTCCATGAGGTTTCCCGCCTGCAGCCTTTATTTAGTGATACCGGTGAGTTGGACCGTTTCCGGCAGAGGCATGAGGCACACCGGACCAGTAAAAGGGATTTGGACTCCTTTGCCGGCGACTGTTTTTTAGGCATAGATGCCGGCTCAACTACTACCAAGGCCACGCTGGTAGATGAAGAGGGGAATCTCCTGTATTCTTACTACGGCAATAATAAAGGCAGTCCCTTACAGTCTGCCGTTGATATATTGAATGACCTGTACAGCCGCCTGCCGGACACGGCAAATATTGCCGCAGCCGGGGTCACCGGATACGGTGAGAGGCTTTTAAAAGCCGCCCTGCGCGTTGATATAGGGGAAGTGGAAACGGTGGCGCACTATACCGCCGCAAAGTTTTTTAACCCCGCGGTAGACCTGATCCTGGATATCGGCGGCCAGGACATGAAGTGCATCAAGATCAAGGACGGAGCCATTGATGGCATTATGCTCAATGAAGCCTGTTCTTCCGGGTGTGGTTCCTTTATTGAAGGCTTTGCCCAGTCATTAAACATGCCGGTGCAGGATTTTGCCCGGATTG
>JAQVOX010000021.1 GCA_028702435.1 Desulfotomaculaceae bacterium
ACCCCCATATAGTCTGAATATTGGTCTTTGAATCGCTTTTTTTTAGCTTTCGGCTCAAACGTTTAACAAGGTCGTCAACTGCCCGCTCGCTCCCATTATAGTCATAGCCCCAGATCCGGTCCAGTAGTTCCTGGCGATTAAACGTGCGCTGCGGGTTTTGTATTAATAATGCTAACAGTTCATATTCTTTTCTGGTCAGGCCCAGCTCCTGTCCATCAATGAGGACCAGCCGATCCCCGGGAACTAATTTGAGATTACCTACCAGCAGATGGCTTTGGGGGTCGGAAGGAGCCAGTGTGCGGCGTAAAACCGAGCGTACCCGGGCAACAAGCTCCCGGGGGCTGAAAGGTTTAGGGAGATAATCATCCCCCCCTATTTCCAACCCCATGATCCGGTCAAAGGCCTTTCCGCGCGCCGATATGAAAATTACCGGCACCCCGCTGCGCCGGCGAAGCTCACGACAAAATTCCAAACCATCCTGGCCAGGCAGCATGATATCCAGGATAATCATATCCGGGTAACCTGATTCCAAACGTAGTGATAGTTCTTCCACACTGGCGAAAGCCTCTACAGTGTACCCCTCTTTCTGCAAGTATTGGGAGATTAGCCGGCGGATATTCTCTTCATCATCTACCACAAAAATCTTGCGCAATACGCTCGCTCCTTGCAGGGCCGGAATACCATCCAACACATTTGATCTAGGATAAACTTCGAATGTGGCAAAAATATGTTGGTTTATCCTCTGACTTAACAAATACAATTCATGTGCTTCCTAAAAATACTACCTGTGCAATATTTCCCCATCCCATAATTTTGCCACAATTACAGTGTAACATTAATGTTGTCATAACATCAAAAAAATTTTGCTTGGGCCTCTAAGAATATGGTAAATGGAAAAACCAAGTTGAACGGAAGGGGTTGCGTGTAAGGACTGCCTTAACAACAATACAGTTGTATAAAAAGCGCTGAGTTTTTCATCTTGAGAAAGCGGGGGAACCAAAGTTCGTGGGGTGAAACCGGTAACGGCAGGGAGTCCCTTATCCCGAACCCGTCAGCTAACCTCGTAAGCGCTAAAAGGGAATCCAAGGTTAATAATATCCTTACATAACCAGGGGTTTGCCTTTGGTTATTTTTTATTTAATTCGCGGGCCTTTTCCGATTATGACCTGTAAAAAACTAGGTAAAAAGGAGTGATAATTTGAGAGAAACAAAGAATAATTATAATCTTGAGCAATCTATACGTAGAAGCAATGAGCTTAAGGAAGATGCCCTTACTTTCCATGAGTTTGTAAAAACCCTGCCGGACCGGGCTACTGTTCAGAAACAAACAGAATCAAGAAAGAAGAGGATTTTAGAGGTCCTGGGCGGAACTGAGGTAGACTGGTCTGATTGGAAATGGCAGCTTAGAAGCCGGATTAAAGATAGTAATATGTTAGCCTTAATAATCGGCCTAAGTGATCTGGAGCGAAAACGCATCGACAAAGTAAGCCGGCATTACCGCTGGGCTATTTCTCCCTACTATTTGAGTCTGGTAGATGATGATTATGAAAACAGTCCCATATATCGCCAGGCTGTTCCCGATCTAAGAGAACTAGATCCGGGTGGCAGTATGGACCCCATGAACGAGGCCCTGACTTCGCCGGCGCCCTGTGTGACCCGCAGATACCCGGACCGTATGATCATTAACGTAACCAACCAGTGTGCCATGTATTGCCGGCACTGTCAGAGAAGACGTAATATCGGCGAGACTGATCGGCATGCATGCATGGAAGATATTAAAATGGCGCTTGACTACGTGGCCCGGAATAAAGAAATCCGGGATGTCCTCGTTACCGGCGGAGATGCCTTGTTGCTTAGCAATAAAATGTTAAACTTTATCCTGGCCGAGCTCCACAGAATACCTCATGTCGAAATTAAACGTATCGGTACCAGAACCCCGGTGACCATGCCGCAGAGAATCACTCCGGAAGTCGTTGATATTATCCGGCAGTACGCTCCGATATTCATCAATACCCAGTTCAATCACCCACTGGAGGTTACTCCGGAGGCCAAACTAGCCTGTGACCGGCTCATTGACGCCGGCGCTGTGCTCGGTAACCAGGCGGTACTATTACGCGGGATCAATGACAAACCCTTTATAATGAGAAAACTGTGCCAGGAGTTATTAAAAATCCGGGTGCGCCCTTACTATATATTTCATGCAAAGAGTGTACGGGGTACCGGCCACTTTCAGACCGGCATTGAACAAGGAATGGAAATCATGGAATCGCTGCGCGGCCACTCCTCCGGGCTGGCCATTCCCACGTATATCGTTAATGCCCCGGGCGGGCTGGGTAAAATACCGATTATGCCCAATTACCTCCTGAAAATACAAAACGACAAAGTTGTCTTACGCACATGGGAGGGGAAAATTGTGGAATTGGAGAACCGAGCTTAACTATGAGCTGATGAAGGTGACATGAAATATAAAGTAATTTATTAAATATTACTAGTAAATCTGGGGGGACTAGTTATCTTTAATACAGAAGAAGATGTATATAATCTAGTGGAAGCAAGTGGAATTAAGTTTATCCGCTTGGAGTTTACCGACATTTTTGGTTTAATGAAAAGTATAACTATAATGACCGAGGAACTAGACAAAGCCTTTTCAGGAAAGCTCATGTTTGACGGCTCATCAATTGATGGCTTTGCAAGCATTGAAGAATCCGACCTATGCATAATACCTGATCCGGCTACGTTTTCAGCTATGCCATGGAGTCCTCATGAGGCAGTGGTAGGCCGTATGATTTGCGATGTGTACACCCCTGATGGTGTTCCTTTCGAAGGCTGTCCGAGATATATCCTGAAAAAAGCCTTGAATGAAGCTAAGACTATGGGGTACACTTTTAATGTCGGG
Organism: Desulfotomaculaceae bacterium; assembly: GCA_028702435.1. Classification (GTDB taxonomy): domain Bacteria; phylum Bacillota; class Desulfotomaculia; order Desulfotomaculales; family Pelotomaculaceae; genus MVQL01. The sequence continues at coordinate 2,897 of JAQVOX010000021.1, forward strand.
CCGGAGGGCGAGTTTTTCCTCTTCAAGACCGATGAAAAAGGGCAAGCTACCTTTGATATTCTTGATACAGCAGGATATTTTGACCTTACTACAGTAGATCGGGGAGAGCTTGTCCGCCTCAATATTATACTGACCCTAAAACAGATGGGATTTAAAATAGAAGCATCCCATCATGAAGTAGCTACCGGACAACATGAAATAGATTTTAAATATGATGAGGGACTGGCTTCAGCAGATAAATGGATCACTTTTAGGGAGGCAGTGAAATATATTTCCAAACAACACGGGCTTTATGCTACCTTTATGCCCAAACCGTTTAGTGGTCAAAACGGCAATGCTATGCATTGCAATCAATCACTATTTAAAAACAACAAGAATGCGTTTTATGAACCTGATCAGCCTGATGGATTGAGTAATATTGCTCTTAATTATATTGGTGGGCTCCTGAATCATTCTCGGGGAATGGTTGCTATTGCTAACCCGATAGTTAACAGTTATAAAAGGCTAAAACCAGGTTATGAAGCCCCTGTAAACATTGCCTGGTCTACATCTAACCGTAGCACTTTGATTAGGATCCCTGTTGCCCGAGGAGAATCCACCAGAATTGAACTAAGGAACCCTGATCCTACGGCCAATCCATACCTGATATTTGCCTTGATGTTGCGTGCCGGTCTTGATGGAATAAAAAATAAGATTGAACCGCCGCAGGCTATAAATAAAAACATTTATCAACTGAATGATATACAAATAGAACCATTGCCCCGTGATCTTAAAGAAGCTATTGAGGAAATGAAAAAAGACACTCTGGTAAGAGAAACTTTAGGAGACCATGTTTTCCAGAATTATATTGTAGTCAAAGAGAAGGAATGGGATACTTATGCAGAACATGTTCATAAATGGGAAATAGACCATTATTTTAAAAAGTTTTAAACATAGGTCTTTTTATTAGCTGCACTAGTACTTCGTCAACCTGGGGAGACTGTGTTTTAGCCTCAAGTTTCCCCAGGCAGAACCACGCCGGGCGCTCAGGTTGCTCTCCGGCAGAGCCCTATCCTCCTAGCGGAAAAGAGCCATCACCAGCTTAACCCTCCCCCATCTCCCGGACAATTCCGTCAATATCGCCTTCGCTTGCAGATGCTTATCTTTTTCCTCAAAGTTTTTGTAACTTCAGTTCGATCATGTTAGTCTGACGGGCGAAACCTCTATACGCGAAAGAGAAATAAATATAAGTATCCTTACCAGCACATATTACAGTTGAGCCGGTACGGCAGTCAATAATATAAGCGCAGCTTATTAAGAATATATACTTACACTAGGCAGCAAAGAAAAAAGAAGGTGTATTGTTATGACGGTTTGCCCGATCTGTAATAGTCTTGCTACTTTGCACAAAAATTGTCCGTTGTGTGGCCACCAAATGCAGGACGCCGGGATTATCCAGGATTTTTACGACAACTACAGCGCTTATTTAGACCAGGAAATTTATGAGGATGGCTACCGGCTTAACGATAATAGTGTTTGTGTCCACCTGTTTGCCTGCCCGAACTGCCATTTTGATACTAACCTCCGCTTCCGGCGTCTTAATCAAGATTAACCGGATTAACGGGCCATTTTTCTTATTACATGGTCATATGAAAAGGAAAGTCTACAATAAAGGCGAATAATAAAAGGCAAGAAGGATTTGTCAACTGGAGCAGACTAAACCGGTAAATAAAGGAGGTTATCGTGATGAGTGTTAAAATAGCCATTATTGGTGGTACCGGAGTTTATAATCCCGACATTATGACAGACCCGCGGGAAGAAACGGTCTCCACCCCATATGGTGAGGTCCGGTTGATAGTGGGAAAACTCCGCGGCAGGTCGTTGGTTTTTATGAACCGTCACGGAGCCGGGCATTCGGTCCCGCCGCATCTGGTGAATTATCGCGCTAATATAGCAGCCCTAAAAAAACTAGGGGTAAAAAACGTGTTAGCAACCGCAGCGGTTGGTTCACTTAATCCAGCCATGCAGCCGGGGCATTTTGTTTTTACCGACCAATTTCTGGATTTTACCAAATCACGGCAAACAACATTCTTTGACGGTGGTGGGGCTGGAGTAGTCCATATTGATATGACCCACCCTTATTGCGCTGAGCTTAGAGATATACTCTCTAGGGCCGCACGCAGTCTGGGGCTGATTGCACACCCGACGGGAACTTATATTTGTGCTGAAGGACCACGATTTGAAACTACTGCTGAAATTAAAATGTTCCGGCTCTTTGGTGGTGATTTGGTCGGTATGACCGGCGTGCCCGAGGCGGTACTGGCCAGAGAGGCTGAAATGTGTTATGCCACTGTTTGTATGGTCACCAACTACGCTGCGGGCATATCCCCTACTAATCTGACTCACCAGGAAGTATTGGATACTATGTCGCTAAACAGCGAAAACATCAGGAAGCTCGTGATGCAGGCCGTGGCCTGGCTTAATCCCGATCGAAGTTGCGCCTGCCATCATGCGCTGGACCCTTCAGCGCATAAGTAGGATGATCTTGAATAGGAGAAGGTTATTTTGAACACCATGCGCTGGCTGGAAGAAGGATGTTTAGAACTGCTGGACCAATCCAAGCTGCCCTTAGAAGTGACTTATTTAAACTGCCGGGACCATTTTGACGTGGCTGCCGCCATTAAGCGTCTGGCTGTTCGCGGTGCGCCTGCCATTGGCGCGGCGGCCGCCTACGGGCTAGTCCTGGGGGCCATGAAAATAGAGGTGTACCACAAAGAAGCCTTTATTGCCGGGGTAGAGTCTATCGCCCGGGAATTAACGGCCACCAGGCCTACGGCAGTAAATCTGCGCTGGGCAATGGACCGGCTATTAAAAAAACTCCGCTCCACTGCAACTGAGGATATTAACGAGCTCAGGGCAGTTTTACTGGCTGAAGCTAATCTCATCTACCGGGAGGATATTACGAATAACCGCAAGCTTGGGGCATACGGGCAGGCGCTCATACCTGTGGGAGCACGTATACTCACCCACTGTAACGCCGGTGCGCTGGCTACGGCCGGTTACGGGACTGCCCTGGGGGTAATTCGGGCTGCGCACGAGGCCGGCAAAAAAATAAGCGTCTATGCGGATGAAACCAGGCCGCTTTTGCAGGGCGCCAGGCTTACGACCTGGGAAATGCTCCACGCCCGCATTCCGGTAACCCTAATCACCGACAACATGGCTGGTTATTTAATGGCCTCAGGTAAAGTTGACCTAGTTATTGTCGGCGCCGATCGGATCACAGCCAACGGTGACGTGGCCAACAAGATCGGAACTTATAGCTTGGCGGTACTAGCCCAGGTCCACAACCTCCCATTTTATGTGGCCGCCCCGCTGTCTACAGTAGACCTGGACCTGGCCTCGGGCGAGGAAATACCGATTGAGGAACGGGAAAGCGTAGAGGTGACCCACCTGGACGGGCGGCCGGTGGCGCCTGCCGGCGTCAAAGTTTGGAACCCAGCCTTTGACGTCACCCCCAACCGCCTGATTACCGCCATCATCACCGAGCGGGGCGTCATCCGCCGGCCGTACTTGAAAAATATGCAGGAAGTAATGAGCATTTAATAATCAACAAACCAAAATACAAATATTTGATCGTCAGGAGGCAGACATCATGCCTAACCATCATATGGTGAGAAACCTTAACCTCGCTCCGGGGGGCAGGCTGAAAATTGACTGGGTGCGGGCGCATATGCCCGTGTTAAACGCCATCAGGGAAGAATTTGAGCGGGATCGTCCTTTTGCCGGTCTCCGGGTAGCGCTGTCCATCCACCTGGAAGCCAAGACAGCGTACCTGGCCGAGGTAATCCAGGCCGGCGGGGCGAAAGTGGCCATCACCGGGTCCAACCCTCTTTCCACCCAAGATGATGTGGCCGCAGCCCTGGCTGCAACCGGGATGAATGTTTATGCCTGGCATCACGCCAATGACCAAGAATACCGGGAACACCTGCTCCACGTACTGGACACCAGGCCCCAGGTGGTGATCGATGATGGGGGGGATTTGGTACACCTGCTGCATACTGAGCGCAAAGACCAGGCCCCAGAGGTGATTGGCGGCTGCGAGGAGACCACTACCGGGGTTAGGCGGCTGGAAGCCCTGGACCGGGAAGGAAGACTCCTGTTTCCGATGCTGGCGGTCAACAATGCCTTTTGTAAATTTCTTTTTGACAACCGCTATGGTACCGGGGAGTCGGTCTGGTCCGGGATCATGCGTACCACAAACCTGGTGGTGGCCGGTAAAACTGCTGTGGTAATGGGTTACGGCTGGTGCGGCAAAGGCATCGCCATGCGCGCCAAAGGCCTGGGAGCCCGGGTAATTGTGTGTGAGGTAGACCCGGTCAGGGCCATCGAGGCCTGTATGGACGGGTATCAGGTAATGAATAGTGAACAGGCTGCCGCCGGTGGAGATGTTTTTATTACCGCTACAGGCTGCCGGGATGTCCTGCGCCGGTCTCATTTCGCCAGGATGAAAAATGGCGCTGTCCTAGCCAATGCCGGGCACTTTGACGTGGAGATAAACAAGCCGGAACTGGCGGGGATGGCAGTAGAGCGCCGGGTGGCCCGACAAAATATTGAGCAATTCACCATGTCCGACGGCCGCAGCGTTTACCTCTTGGCCGAGGGCCGCTTGGTGAACCTGGCCGCCGGTGACGGCCACCCGGCGGAGATCATGGATATGTCTTTTGCCATTCAAGCGCTTGCGGCCAAGCATATCAAAGAAAACGCCGGTAAAATGCAGAAAAAGCTTTATCCGGTACCGGAGGAAATAGACCGCCGGGTGGCCTTTTTGAAACTGGCGTCAATGGACATTGAGATTGACTGCCTGACCAAAGGACAGCAAGCATATATGTGTGAGTGGCAGGAATAAAGAGCTATTGGGGGATAAGAAATGGCTAATATTTTGATTCAGGGGGCCACCATCCTAGCCATGAAGGGGGCTGAGCAAGAAATTAAGGACGGCGAGATTGTAATCCAGGGTGACCGGATTGCCGCAGTTGGGCCGTGCGGTTCAATCCCGGCAAATTACCGGGCCGACCGGGTAATCGACGGCTCCGGGATGGTGGCCTTGCCCGGCTTGGTAAACTGTCACACCCACGCCGCCATGACCCTGCTGCGCAGTTATGCCGACGATTTGCCGCTGATGGAATGGCTTTCCCAAAAAATATGGCCGGTGGAAGAGAAACTGGAGCCTGAAGATATCTACTGGGGCACCATGCTGTGCTGCTTAGAAATGATCAAATCAGGTACAACCACTTTTGCCGACATGTACTTCGAAATGAATCAAGCAGCTGTTGCTGTGGAAAAAAGCGGCCTCCGCGCCTGCCTGTCCCGGGGCCTGATCGGCAACGCGCCTAATGCCGGGCAAGCACTGGCGGAAAGCATCGCGTTTATCAAAGAATGGAACGGCAGGGCCGGCGGCAGGATCAAGGTGATGCTGGGGCCTCACGCCCCGTATACCTGCCCGCCCGATTATCTCAGGCAAGTGGTGGAAGCGGCCGGTGCAAACCAGGTCGGGATTCATATCCATGTGGCCGAAACTACGGATGAGATCGAGCAGATCAAAGCCGGTTATAATCAAACACCGGTTGGTTACCTGCACCACGCCGGCCTTTTTGAGCTGCCTGTACTGGCGGCCCACTGTGTGCACCTGGACGAGGCTGACATTGAAATACTGGCGCGCTACCAAGTAGGTGTGGCCCACTGCCCGGAGAGTAATATGAAGCTTGCCAGCGGTATCGCTCCGGTAGCTCGCCTGCTGGAAGCGGGCGTTAATGTTGGTCTCGGCACTGACGGTGCGGCCAGCAATAATAACCTGGATCTGCTGGAAGAGATGCATAGCGCCGCTTTGCTGCAGAAGGTCGCTACCGGCAACCCCACAGTAATGCCCGCATTTACCGCACTCAGCCTGGCTACCACCGGCGGCGCCGGGGTCCTCGGGCTAGACGGTGAGATCGGGCTTTTAAAGGCCGGCATGAGGGCAGATTTGATCCTGATCAATTTGCAACGCCCGCATTATTACCCATTACATAACCTAATTGCCAATTTGGTGTATGCTTCCCAATCTGCTGATGTGGATACCGTGATTGTTGATGGCGAGATACTCATGGAAGGCAGGCGGGTTTTGACAATGGATGAAGAAAAAGTGATCCGGGAAACGCAGCAGAGGGCGACCAGGCTGTTTGGTAGAATATAAAAGGAAAAGTATGAATTCTGCTGTAACTACCCGTACCGCCGGTGCGAAAGGCAGATAGCCCAAACTACCGGTTAAAGGCCTACTTTTTTGTATTACGGGTAAGGTCAACCGGTTGGTTTGGGCTATGTAATTAAGGACTTTGAAGAATCTAGAGCGGTCAGGCGCTGACCTGAAGGCTAAGTATTAAGGTATTACTTTGGTTAACGGGTACTCAATGATATCCTGCGCACCGGCTCCCTTTAATGCCGGGATCAGATCCCGCACTTGACTTTCTTCTAGAACGACCTCTACCGCTACCCAGTCACTATGGACCAACTGCGATATGGTTGGCTGCTTCATTGCCGGTAAAATATCTAGAATAGTATCGAGCATGTCCCCGGGCACATTCATCTTCATCCCGACTTTGTTCCGGGCACGCAGGGCGCCTTGGAGCAAAACGGCCATGTCTTGCAATTTCTGCCGCTTCCACGGGTCTTCCCAGGAACTGCGGTTTGCGTGTAATTTAGTGGTTGATTCAAGGATGGTGGCAATAATTTTTAAATTATTGGCTTTCAGTGAACTGCCGGTTTCGGTTATATCGGCAATGGCATCAACAAGGTGGGGTACCTTGACCTCAGTGGCTCCCCAAGAGTACTCGATTAAAGCTTCAACCTTGTTCTCTTGCAGAAATTTCCTTGTTACGCAGACCAGTTCGGTGGCAATCCGCTTGCCGTTAAGGTCGGATACTTTTTCTATCCCGCTGTCATTGTCTACAGCGATTACTAAGCGAATCGGGTTCCGGGTGTTTTTGGCATACATCAGGTCGGCCACTTCGACTACATCCGCTTCATTTTCCATGATCCAGTCCAGTCCGCTCAGCCCGGCGTCAAGCACCCCTTCGCTCACATAGCGGGGAATCTCTTGCGCCCGCATTAGCATCACTTCAAGCTCCGGATCATTTACTACCGGAAAGTAGGAGCGGCTACGGACGTTGATAACATAACCGGCTTGTTTGAAAAGTTTAAAGGTAGCTTCCTGGAGACTGCCTTTTGGCAAACCAAGACGTAGCTTCAAGATAATTACCTCCAGCTATTTATGATACGGTAAAAGTATACCGTTCATTTAGGCGGAGTGTCAATACTTACTGCTTACTTTAAAGTTGTTAAATAATTAGTGTCTGACCGGGAAAAATTAAGTCGGGATTAGAAATATTGTTTATTACAGCCAGCGCCTCTGTTGTAGTATGATAAATCCTCGCAATTGATGCCAGAGTTTCACCGAGCCTGACTACGTGAAATGAGGCACCGTCTGCTGCAATGCGCCACACCTGTAGGCCCCCAACGGTTGTTCCTAAACCAACCAGTCCTTCGCTGCTAACCGCCAGGTCGTTCAGCGGTTGTCCGCCGGTATTAACCGCCCAATCGGGGCTGCTTCGTTCAACAGGCGCCATGTAGCCGAAAATAAAACCTCCCGGTGTGCCTGCCAGCAATGTCTCTACATTGTCGCCGATGAGCCGGCCCGCGGTTAGCGCCGGCACCCTGCTCCCCAGGTTGTCGGAAGTGAGCGGTGTGGTTATACTCTCAGCTACCTCTACCACCCGCAACCGGCCGTCATCTCCGCCCCAACTCAGCTCATCCCCTGGAGCCGGTCTCAAATCGCCGGCAACCAGCGAATTAACCAGGGCAGGCAGGGGATCCAGTATAGGTCCTTCCGCGATCCCTGATTCAGTGTATCTGAGTATGCTCAGTCCGGAGGAGCCGTTTCTTAGGTAAGCTGCGGCAATCAGCGGGGTCTGTCCCTTGCTCCCGTTAATAATTGCTAGGCGCCGGGGAGCTCCCGCCAAGACTCTGATCGCCAGTAGCTCTAGAACTTGCCCGGCCACCTGGTAAAAATACAATGCTTCTTTGGTCTCAGCTGCGGCGATAACCGCTTCCCTGCCGCCTGCATTAAGACGCGCTAGAGCCAGGTCCACAAACCGGGCGCCAGGCTCGGGCGGTGTTTCCCACAACCGAACCAGAGAGCCTTTACTTGCATCATATACCAGTAACCTGTCTTCCGTCCCGAAAAGAACTTTATCCCGGTTTCCCTCCCGCAGCCCGACTGCCAGGCTTAATATTGCAGTTCCAACCTCAATCTCTTCAGCAAGATTATAGCCTGTTTCTGAAGGGTAAAATAAAAATGCCTTGCTACCGGCAGCGGCTACTAGATCAGGCCTGTCACTGATGACATTTCCCCATCCAACTTGGACAGGACCACTCAAGTTACTCCGATCCAGAATTTCTTCTGCCAGTACTAAAGGCATAGACAATCATCCTTTATTATAATGTTGTATCTATATATTATATTATGCAGTTAAACTGCTCTGTATATCAATTTACCTTCTTTTTGATCAAGGCTTCCCTCGATTTTTTTTAATACTACCGCGTCGTTTAACACCTCAATCAGCATATCGCTCCCGCTAGTGATCCCGAGCGTCTTCATAATATTTCGCGGTATAGTAATCTGTCCGTCAGGTGTTATACCGGATAATTTATACATTATATCTCTCCTTGTGGCAGTAAATTGTTGCCGGCTTTTTAATTATAAAATAGCTCTGTGTTTATAACCAGGGGGTATTATTGCTGGAACTTGTCGCTTTTTGTCAGTGCTATTTGGTAAGGTATTTGCTCCAAAAAGCTCGATATGAATAAGATTAATATCGATTGTGTGCTTGAAATATTCTCAAGATAGTGTAAGATACAATAATAAAACTTGATAAAATGAAAAAAGGAGCTAAAAAAATGGCAATATCTAGGAAAATTAACTCTGCCATGTCTAACTCTTCTTGGATCAGGAAACTTTTTGAAACAGGGATACAGCTTAAAAAAATGTACGGAGAAGATAAAATTTTTGATTTTTCCCTGGGCAATCCCGATCATGAACCACCAAAGGCTTTCAAAGAAGCGCTGGTTAAATCGGCGCTCGAACCAATTCCCGGCATGCACGATTACATGAGTAATGCCGGTTATCCTGAAACACGGCGGGCTGTTGCTGAGACGCTGGTTAGGCAGTCCGGTCTTCCCTTCAGTGAGAATCATATCTTGATGACTGTTGGCGCCGCCGGGGCGTTAAATACGGTGTTAAAAACCATTCTCGATCCCGGTGATGAAGTAATCATTTTGTCCCCCTACTTTGTGGAATATAGGTTTTACATAGATAACCACGGCGGTGTGATTAAAGTAGTGCCCACTAATGATGATTTTAGCATCGATTTGAACGCTATCGATGATGCTTTATCGGTGGCGACTAAAGCAATTATTATTAATAACCCCAACAATCCAACCGGGGTAGTTTACGACGCTGATGCTCTAGCCGGTTTAGGTAAACTGCTTCAAGCCAGGGAAAAAGAGCTAGGACACCCTGTTTATGTCATATCGGACGAAGTCTATGCCAAGCTTGTCTACGACGGTGTTACCATCCCCAGTGTGTTCAAATACATAAAAAACAGCATTTTAGCTACCTCCTACAGTAAAGATCTGGCCTTGCCCGGCGAGAGAATCGGCTATGCAGCCGTTTCTCCGAAAATAGATCAGGTGGGCCGGTTCATGGACGGCCTTATTTTTTGTAACCGTACCCTAGGTTTTATTAACGCCCCGGCGCTGATGCAGCGCTTGGTGACCGGACTCCAGCACCAGAGTGTTGATACTGCCAGATACCAAGAGAAAAGAGATATTCTATATGATCATCTGACTGCAATCGGTTTTAAAATGGTTAAGCCGCAGGGAGCATTTTATCTCTTTCCGCAATCCCCCCTCGAAGATGATGTCGAGTTTATCAACATGGCGTTGAAATTCAACATTCTGGTGGTGCCTGGCCGTGGCTTCGGCAAACCGGGGTATTTCCGTATGGCTTACTGTGTGGACAAACAAATGATCTTAAACTCATTGCCGGCTTTTGAAACACTGGCCAAGGAACTGGGCTTAAAGCCTTAAGATATAAAATAAAAAGGACGCGGCCGGCCAAAGCATAGATAAGCCTTGGCGCAAGTGCCGCGTTCATATTTATATTCTCATTGGTTATAAATCGTTTATCTATCTGTTGCTGTTAATTCGGTTTTTACTTTACCCCTAGCCATTGATGCAAATACACCAAAAAGGCAGATAGCGGCAAATATTAAGAAGGTCACTTTTGAACCCGCCAGCAGCAAGGAGGCTGAGTCTTTCGTCAGTTGTACATTCCCAACATAATGTGCCAGCAGCAGGGTAACTATCGACATACTAAAAGCCTGCCCGGTTAGGCGCATCGTGCCCAATGTTGATGAGGCCACCCCGTAAAATTTCTTTTCTATGGAACCCATCACCGCATTAGTATTTGGTGACGAAAAAAGGGCAAACCCAGCGCCAAGCAGCGATAAATTAGCTATGATCGCCCATAGCCCGTTGAATTGATCGATAAAATAAAACACCAAAAGCCCAATTACGGTGATCATCATCCCTGCCGATGCGACAATGCGAGGTTCAATACGGTCGGAAAGTTTGCCGGCCAGTGGAGACAACATAGCCATAATAACTGGCTGGGATAGTAATACTAAGCCGGCCTGTTGCGGATCAAAACCCTGTACTACTTGGAGATAAAGAGAAAGTAAAAACCCTACGGCAAAGGTCGCGCTGTAGTTGATTAGCGCCGCCAGGTTAGAGTAAATAAAAGCTTTGTTACCACTGAATACTTTCAGGTTTAGTAATGGGAATGGCGCCTTAAACTGTAACAAGATAAACATTATGAGACCCAAAAGGCCGATAAACAAAAGCCATTTTGCCCAAGTAACAGCCGCAACTGATGATAAGCCATACATAAGCGCAATTATTGCAAAAACGTATATGAAAGCACCGGGAAGATCATATTTCTCCTCTTTTGCTTCGGCCCATTCCCCTTTTAATTTAAAAATAGCCAAATAGATGATTGGTAGCCCCCAAAGCGCGGTAAACAAGAAAATTGAGCGCCACCCTAGGTAATGGACCAGAAAACCACCCAGAACCGGACCCAGCGAAAGGCCGGTATAAACTGCCGCTGCGTTAAAGCCAAGTACCATGCCTCTTTCCCGGGGAGGGTATACAGAAGTTAAAATAGCAACGCTCGTGCCAAAAATCATCGCTCCCCCGAAACCTTGCAGACACCGAAAAATAATTATAGTTTCCATTGAGCCGGCCACTACGCAAAGAAAAGAAAACAGCGTGTGCAAGGCCACTCCAATGGTAAAAACCTTTTTTCTACCCCATAAATCAGCCGCCCGGCCAAAGGGAACAAGAAACGCAGCAGATGCCAGCAGGTAAGAAGTAACTACCCAGCTTAACGTGACCGTACTGCTGCCAAATTGCTCACCAATAGATGGTATGGCCAGGTTTACGGCACTGCCCATAAAAGGGGTTAGAAATGACGCAAGCGTGGCCACCAGAAGGGCACTCTTTTTTAGCGACTCCTCTTTCATAGCGGTTCCCGCTCAAGCAGTCCGGATTTTATTCCGGGGTCCAAGTACTCTTTTAACGCTACATTTAAATATTCCGCTAATGTGTGGCGCTGCCAGACCTGGTAGGCGCCGGCGATCAGTTTATGTATACGGGCCTGAACATTGAACTTCACCAGAATCCCCCCCTACTGGTTATAACCTGGTTACCTACCACTAATTCAGGCCGCCCCCGGCTGTTCCAATTTTCCTTGATAGCTCTTCCCACAGGCCCGGGTTTTTTTTGGCGATATTAAATGGCTTGCCCCGCTCATCCACATAAGCATGATTGGTGCTTCCTTCTGCCGCAACGGTATTGTCTTCCTTCAGCAAACGATAGGAAAAAGTGATCCGGGTACGGGTTAATGAAGTGATACTGGTTTCCAGAATAACTTTTTCCACCGGCCGCAGTGATAACCGGTAACGGCAAAAAGCATCAATAACCACTAATTCAATGCCCTGGTTATGGAATATATCCATATAAGAAAGGCCCGCTTTATCCAATAGAGCGATTCGGCCGTCGGTAAACCAGTCAAAATATTTAGCGTAATAAGTAACACCGGCAGCATCACAGTCACCCCAGCGGACAGTAAACTCCACCCTTATAGCATCACCGCCACTATATTTCGTTACTGTTTTCATATTTTCCCCTTCCCCTGACTGTATTTATTATCTTTTCAAGAGTGAAAAGAATAATTCCCTGGCTTGCCGTCCGTTTCAATGCCGTTGATCAAAATACGGTGATAAAAAACCACACGATCATTAATACTTCGACGGCCAGCTTAAGTACTGTACCGCCTAAAAACCCGATCAAGGTACCGATGCCAACGTGAATAGCTTGTTCTAAATCATTTTTCCGGTAAAACTCCCCTGCTGCAGCGCCAATAAACGGTCCGATAATCAAGCCGAATGGTCCTAATAGTATTGTACCTATTAAGCCTCCCAGAACACTTCCCCAGATTGCCGCCTTAGAACCTCCGTAGTGTTTTGTCCCTACTACACCGGCCAGGTAATCAATTAAAAATACCAGTGCTACCACCAGTCCCTGAGCGACAAAAAATGACCATGAAAGATTGTCGAATTTAACAAATAACCCGTAAATTAGCATTCCCAGCCAAATTAAAGGAGCTCCGGGCAGTAGCGGCAGAATTGTTCCGATGATCCCCACAGTAAAAAATACAACTGCTATAATAATGCCGACAATAGCCATATTTAATTGTCCTCCCTAATTATACCTGCCCTATATTATACAACAAAATAAGCCACATTAAGTGGCATATTTTGTTTCAGATGCATATTTACTGTGAACTTTGAGGGTGCATGAAAAATATTAAATAACATCATTAACCATATTGTTTTTTGGGGATTCACGCTTGCGAATAATCCCTTCCACCCGTGTAGCAGCTTTTGCTACGCAATTCCGGGGAGACTGATCAGTTCTGTTGCGCAGATTTCTGGTAGCCCTGGACACGGCCATCAGCGCCAGCACAGCTGCACCTATCCCTGCAAGTGTACGGTATGAAAACATTTGCGATCCTCCTTGCAATCAATAGTTTCATTATATTTTTCGCCTCTTGGCCACAAATTATACCAGATCTTTCTCCATTTCATTAAAGCCTTAATCACATCAAAAGAAAATTGCCTTGACAGTTGCTTGTAATAAAAATAAAATTAAAAATAACATCGCTTATAAAAGAAGAAAGTGAGAAGTTAAAATGATGAAGAGTTTTGCTGGTGCACCTCTTTTGGATTTTTATATGGAGTTAAACAAAATTTCATTATCCGAAGATGCTGTTAGGTTTTCTAAACCGGCCCGGGAGGTTATTAATGCGGAGCAGGAACAAACAATGCCGTTGATTAAAGTATATCCCCCCAAGGTCGCAGCAGTTGATTTTTTTGAGGTATTGCATCAAGTTTCCGGTGTAATCCAGAAAAAACGTCCGGATATGAGTAATGAGCTGGCAAAAATTGAGGCTGCTTTACCGGCTGATCCTACAGAGCGGGAGCTGTTTGCAACACAGGCGTTTGTCCCGGGTATTAACCTGTTAACTAATCTAAAGCAAGATCTGCCGCCAGATACCTTTGGCCTGTTGCTAAATCATACGGTCAAGCTTTTTATGCCCCGGTATGCCCAAGAAATTAAAAACCTGCGCAATTTTGATCAATGGCTTCAGGGTAAATGCCCGGTTTGCGGGGGCAGACCTAGTTTTGCACTGCTGGACAAAGAAGAGGGCAAAAGATACCTTTACTGTGGCCTATGCGAAGTAAAATGGCGTTTCAACCGCCTAATCTGTCCCTTTTGCCTTAATAATGAATCGCAGTTCTTTACCGTGAAGGGAATGGAAAAATACCGGGTGTATTTCTGTGATCAGTGCCATGGTTATATCAAAACTATCGATGAAAGAAGAACAGGCGAAGCAGATATTGATTTATTCTGGGAAGATATTAAAACGATGCAATTGGATATTTTAGCTATTAATGAAGGCTACTATAATCAACCGGTTGAGCAGCCGGCAACATATTAAAAATAATATTATTCAGCAGGATTTTAAAATGGATATGTCGTATTAGAGTTAAGTAAGACATTGAAAGGAGGTTAGGATCTTAATGCCACACATTGGCGCACCAGAGTTGATTTTAGTGTTAGCGCTGGCTTTAATTATTTTTGGCCCGGGTAAGTTACCTGATCTGGGTAAAGCAGTTGGTAAAACCATTAGGGAATTCAGACGTTCATCAAATGAAATTATGGAAGATACCGAAACGAACAAAGGCGGAGTTGAACCCGAAGAACAACAAGCAATAAAAGCTTTGAAAAGCTGACGATCATCATCATTTTTAGCTACACAATTCTAGCGGAGGAAAAGCAGTGGCTAATAATACCGGTGAAATGCCTGTGATGGAACACCTGGAAGAATTGCGTCGGGTGTTAATTATTTCTATTATAAGCACAACAATTCTAGCTGTGGTCGCTTATTTTTTTTGCGACCGGATTTTAGCCGTATTGTTGGAGCCGTTAACTCAATTGGAATATAAGGTTAATTTTACCGGTATTACCGAACCCATCTTTGTCAAAATTAAACTATCCTTTTTTGCTGGTTTTCTAGCTGCTTTACCAGTTATTTTGTGGCAAGTCTGGAGTTTTATTGTACCGGCACTCAAAAAAAACGAGAGGGTTTATTTTACCCTCTTTGTTTTTATTTCTTTTATTTCTTTTTTTGCTGGTATAGCGTTTGGGTTCTTAGGGGTATTCCGTTATGGAGTTATGTTCTTGCTCCAGTTTGCCGGGCCTGAACTATTTCCTATGCTTACTATTGATAAGTATATTTCCTTTGCTATCTCTTTTCTTTTGCCTTTTGGGCTGGTCTTTGAGTTACCTTTGGTCGGCTTTATTTTAGCTAGTTTAGGGTTGCTATCTTACCAATTTTTAGCTAAAAACCGGCGTTATGCGATATTGGTGATCGTCATCATGGCCGCAGTTATTACTCCTACCCCTGATTTAATTACTTGCTTAATCGTCAGCGGCCCAATGTATTTGCTGTTTGAAATAAGCGCTTTAATAGTACGCATAGTTGAGCGGAGGCTTGCCCGCAAGAGGCAGTGAGAAGAAGTGGCTGAGAGTGCTTAAGACAAAGAATAGTGAGAGATTTTTTAAAACCTTATATCCTTGAAAAGAGGTGAAATATTAGCGTACAGATATATTTTTTTTGAGAGAGGATGTTTTTATAAGTTTGAAGTAGAGGAGGTTTAAAAATTCTCGGGAAGCACAGCAAATGACTTAACGCCATTTGTCGAAGCCCCCAATACAGAGCGTAGCATTTGTTGAATCCACACACACCTTTATTTTAAGCAGAAGTAATATCCGGAGGTGAGATGATGTCTAAAGGTGTTTTGGTCGACGTCACCAGGTGCGTTGGTTGCCGAAGTTGCATGGTTGCCTGCAAATCCTGGAATGACTTGCCGGCTAATAAAAGCGAATTTGCGAACAACTGGGATTCCCCAGGAAAAATTAATGCCAATAACTGGACGGTAGTAAACTCTTATATAATCGAACAGGGTGACGATCTTAAATGGCGTTTTGTGAAAAAACAGTGCATGCACTGCCTAGAGCCCGCCTGTGAGTCAGCTTGCTTTACTCATTCGTTTGTTAAAACTAAAGAAGGTGCCGTAATTTATAAGCCAACTGAATTAGATCAAGATTATTGCGTTGGCTGTCGGTACTGTATGATCGCCTGCCCCTTTGGTGTCCCTTCATTTCAATGGGATAAACCGCTTCCTTTTGTGCAGAAGTGCAAGTTTTGTTATGACCGCATGAAGGAAGAAGGTATGGAGCCTGCCTGCGTCACAGCTTGCCTAACGGGCGCCTTGCAATTCGGTGAGCGGGACCAGTTACTGGCTGAAGCTAGGCAGAGAATAGACAGAGATCCCAATTATATTAAGCAGATTTACGGGGAAAAGGAATACGGGGGAACCTCCTGGCTTTATATTGCCGACGTGCCTTTTGAGCAACTCGGCTTTAAAACTGAAGCGTTTGGAAAACCTGTCTCCACCAAGTCGATCCCTACTTATACGTGGGACGCGCTTAAGTTGACCCCGTATATTTTTGTGGGCTGGGGCGCAATTCTGACTGCCTTACACTTATACACCAAGCGGCGTGCCGAAGTGGCTCATAATGAGGAAGAGATGTACGAGGCCGTTAACACTCAAGAAAAAGACCAGGAAGAGTAATTGATTTAGATGGAGGTGATTAATGATGCAAAAAAAATGGACTTTTAAAATTACCCCGTTCAGGAAAGCCCTGCTAGCCATGGTGGGAGTTGCGGTTTTAGTAGTTATATATCGTCTTATCATGGGGTTGGGACCGGTAACCAATTTAAGTGACGACTGGCCCTGGGGGCTGTGGATCGGTTTTGACCTGCTTTGCGGTATCGCCTTAGCCGGCGGCGGTTTCAGTACCGCTTTAATTGTACACGTGCTGCATAAAGACAAGTACCTGCCGATTGCCCGCGCTGCTCTTTTAACTTCACTAATCGGTTATATTATTGCGCTGATCAGCCTCTTGATGGATATCGGTAGATGGAATAATTTCTGGCGGCCATTTTTCTATTGGGGATACCACTCGGTGCTGTTTGAAGTATTCCGGTGTATTTCACTTTATACTACAGTACAACTATTAGAGTTTGGTGATATTTTCCTAGAAAAAGTAAAGATTCTTCCACTTAAGAAGATTTTAAAGCCTGCTTTGGTCCCTTTGACTATATTAGGAATTGTTTTACCAACTCTGCACCAATCATCCCTGGGTTCTCTTTACCTGGTCACGGTTGACCGGTTATACCCGCTGTGGTGGTCCACGCTGATCCCGTTCTTCTTTGTTTGGTCCGCCTTCTTCTTGGGCCCTGCAATGGTAACAATAGAAGGAACCCTGGCGTCAAGGGCCTACAACCGAAAACCTGAGTTGCCAATATTCCAAAGCCTGACTAAAGTTACCATGTGGATGTTAATTGTGTACCTGATCATTAAAATAGTTGATCTGAATTCCCGCGGTGTTACCAGTATGGCCTTCAACGGTTCTTTTGAAAGCAATATGTTCCTTATTGAAATGATTGCATTCATAATCGTTCCAATTATTATGTATGCCATCCCCTCTATTCGCACTAAGCTCTGGGGAGTTGTTACAGCCTCGGCGCTGGTTGTCATCGGTGTCATTTTCAATCGAATGAATGTGGTCTTCACCGGCATGGCAGGCAGCGTAGGTACCAGTTACTTCCCCAGCATCTGGGAGTGGCTACTCACCATCGGTATGTGGAGCGGACTGGTTTTAGTGTACCTGTTTGTTGTAGAGAACTTTCCGATCCTGGTTAAAGAGGAAGAGGAAGATGAGGCATTTTCAGCCGGTACAGGCATGACTGCCGGTAAGAGTGTAGAAGCCTAAAGCAAAGCATGTCTATCAGCTTGATAATGAAATTTTGATTTAATAAGGGAGGATACATGATCCTCCCTTATTTTTAAATTTTATTAAGTTTTCTATGAAGATTTATTTTGTACAATTTCAGTCACTTTCTTTATTTCTTCTTTTACGTCCTCTGTTGCACTGGATACCTCACTAATGTTCGACAGTGAAGCTCTGCGAAATTCATTAAGGGTTTTGCCTAATGACTTGCCTACTTCCGGTAGCTTGCGCGGTCCAAAAATAACCAAAGCAATTACTAAAATTAAAATTAATTCAGGCATACCCAGACCAGGAAACATAAAATCCCCCCTTATAAATGTACTTTATAAATTAACGTGTATATATCTTTTGTTAATTCGATATATTAATCATAAACTCCTGCTTTAATTTACATGAAAAAAGTAACGCTAGGGGGTCCTGCTTTTTTATGGTTTGATCATGTTGGCCGGGGGTGATTAAGGAAGTGCGAAAGC
>JAQVOX010000129.1 GCA_028702435.1 Desulfotomaculaceae bacterium
ACTGCCGGGTGGTACCAGACATTATGAATTTGCCAAACAACTTGTCGCCCGGGGCTATGCCGTCACTATTTGGCTGTCGGTATTTCACCACGGCTTAAGGCAATACATTGATAAAAAATTAATAGATAGTATTAAAGGCAGCCTGCCTGAGCGGCTGTACCTGCGCTGGGTCTGGTCGTCTGCTTATAGCGGCAACGACTGGCGCAGAGTGATCAATATAATCATATTTGCCCTGGTTCTGCTTTACCGGGGATTGTTTGCGCCGAGGCCGGATACCATCATCGCCTCAAGTCCCCACCTGCCGGCCGCCCTGACCGGCTGGATGCTCAGTAAAATAAAAAGAAGCCGGTTTATCC
This sequence comes from Desulfotomaculaceae bacterium, assembly GCA_028702435.1. GTDB lineage: Bacteria > Bacillota > Desulfotomaculia > Desulfotomaculales > Pelotomaculaceae > MVQL01. The sequence goes on from JAQVOX010000129.1 coordinate 357, forward strand.
TGGAAATCAGGGACCTCTGGCCGGATGGCATGGTGGTGCTGGGCCTGCGGGTCAATTCTCCGGTATATCGGGTGTTATACCACCTGGCCCACTTTCTTTATCGCCGGAGCCCGCGGATCATAGTTTTAACCGAGGGATTAAGGGATGCCCTGATCAGGCAGGGTGTTGACCAGGAAAAAATAATTTATTTACCCAACGGGATATCCATGGATTACCTGACCGGAGCCGAAGCCCGGGAAATAACCAGGCGGGAGTTGGGATTCGGTAATAAGTTCATCTGTCTCTATGCCGGCGCCCACGGGCCGAACAATGCTCTGCAGACAGTAGTCGAAGCGGCTGGGTTACTGAAAAAACACGGGGAAATCCGGTTTGTTTTACTGGGCGATGGTTCGGAAAAGGAAAAGCTGCAGGCCAAAGCCCGGGAAATGCGGTTAACCAACTTGATCTTTTTAGATCCGGTGCCCAAGAACAGGGTAATGCAGGTGTTGTATGCAGCGGACGCAGCGGTGCTGTCCATAAAAAATTTGCCTATATCCCGGGGAGTACGGCCAAATAAGTTATTTGATTACCTGGCGGCGGGCCGCCCGATTATTTGTGCCGGTTACGGTGAAAGCCAAAAGCTGGTAGAGGAACTGGGGCTCGGGGTTTGTGCCCGCCCCGAGGACCCTGCCGATCTGGCCTGTGCCATAACCCGGTTTTATGCTGCTAGGGAAAAACTAAGCGCCCGGGCAGCTGAAATCGGCCCAGCCTATGTCGCTGAGCATGCCAGCCGGGAAAAAATGACCGATCTGTTGGAACGGATAATTATTGAGTCGGAAGATGGGCCGGCGCCTGATATTTTGATCATGACCGTGCACCGGTGGGATGACCCCCGGGTTTTTCACAAGGAAGCCTGCTCCCTGGCCAAAAAATACCGGGTGGAACTGCATGCACCGGGGGAAGGCAAAAATTTTAGGCGACAGGGGGTCAAGGTATGTTCTTTGCCCCGGTATACCAGCCGCTGCCTGCGGCCGCTGCAATGGTGGCGGCTTTTGCTCCGGGGGTTAAGTACCAGGGCAAAGGTAATTCACCTGCACGATCCGGAACTGCTTCCAGTGGGGTTGCTGATCAAGTTATTGTGCCGCAAGAAACTGGTTTACGATGTGCATGAGGATTTCGCCGCCTCCCTGGAAAGCAAACCCTGGTTGCCTCCTCTGCTCAGGCCCGCATTGGCCACGGTACTGGGGAGAGCGGAGAAATGGTTTGCCCGGCGGGTAGACGCCCTGGTACTGGCGGAAATGTACTACGAGGAATTATTCCCTAAGAACAAAGTACCCAGCGTGGGGATCTATAATTACCCCCTGCCGGGTTTAATTACCGGGACCGGCGCCCCCGGACAGAAGCAGGTTTACAAAATGATTTATGCCGGGGCTATCTCCAGGCCTAGGGGGGCGGAGCAGATGGTGCGCGCCCTGGCGCTGGTAAACTGGCAGGGCCGGGACTTCCGTTTACTGTTAATCGGGCCTGTCCGGCCGCTGGTACTGCGTGCAGAATTAATCTCTTTGGCCGCTTCACTGGGGCTGGCGGAAAAAGTGATTATTACCGGATTGCTTCCCCTGGAAGAAGTGTATGGCCATTATGCCGGGGCGGATCTGGGGCTTTGCTTGCTGCACCCGGAAAAAAATTATATTAAATCCCTGGCCACTAAAATATTTGAATATATGGCTGCCGGTTTGCCGGTTCTGGCTTCGGATTTTCCCGCTTGGACCGAACTGGTGCAAAAAAACTGCTGCGGGCTTAATGTTAACCCCCTGGACGAAATTGCCATTGCCAAAAACATTGAAAGGTTTTTAAATACTCCGGAAATGGGCAAGGAGATGGGACATAATGGGCACAAGGTTTTTATGGAAAAGTATAACTGGCGGGTAGAAGAAACGAAGCTATGGTTACTTTATAAAAAATGGCTTCCTAAATGAGCGGAGTGACAAATTATGTCTAACCCTAAGAAAAAAATTTATATTGGATTGTTAAGCATACTGCTGCTGCTGTCTATAATCGCATTTTTTAGTGAAGCCGGTCCAAGAGTCACCGGTTTACTGTTAATGTTGACTTTGGCGCCTCTGTGCCTCCTGCTGCCTGTGGAATATATCATAATTGCCGCGGTGTTTTTAATACCTTTAGCCCCTCATACAATGTTATTTAGCGATGCGTTGCCGTCGATGACAGTTGACTTACCGGTGATGCTGATTTGTGGCGCTGTATTTTTATTTCCTGCTTTTAAGCAGCGATACCAGTTTAAGGGTTTATGGCTGCTTGCTGGTTGCTGGGCAGCCTTCGCTATACTGACGGTAATTAGCTGGTTGTATGCGGGCAGTCACAATCTTTTTGAACTGTTTACTATTAACCGCTTTATCTTTTTCATTGCCTTATTGGTTATTACAGCGGCAGTCAATCACGAACATTTTAATTTCCGAAGGGTTTGCCGCTCTTTTTATGCGGCAGCTTTTGTGGTGGCCTTGTTCGGCCTGGTTCAATACTTATTCTATGAAATTTTTTTCAATGAATGGTATATCAAAGCGTATCTCAAGGTCGGCATGGAATCCGCTTACTATAACAGGATTTATGACCGGGTTATATCTACCTTTGGCAATCCCCATAACCTGGGCATTTATCTGGGAATTATTTTGATGGTGGCATTAAGCAGTAATTTCTGGGGTTTTAACAGCAGATGGACGAGATTAGTGTGGGGGATAGTAATCATTACCGCCATTATTTTAACCCGTTCCCGTACAACTTTTATCTGTCTGGCTCTGGGTTATATGTTCATCCTTATTTTCAATAAGAGAGCAAACATTATTAAAAACCTCTTATATGCTCTGGGATCAGTAGCTGTAATTTTAGGTGTAGTTATTCCTTCTCATAACTGGCTGGAGAAATTAATCAATTACAGCGGTTCCCTTCAGGCCCGCTATATCAGGTGGGATCAGGCCTGGGGTTGCTTCCTGTCCTCCCCGCTATGCGGTGTTGGGCCAAATCCTGATATCAGAGATTCATTTAACTTGCCTATTATGCCCATTGATAATATTTACCTTACTGTTTTAGCCTCCTATGGCTTGCTTGGTATGCTTATACTGGCGCTAACTATCTTCACTATTGCTAATCAACTGATCAAAATTTATCCTGCCGGCTTTATGAGCAGGAACATTGGTTTAGGACTCGGGTGTGGTCTATTCATGCTATTAATCGCTAACCTGAGTGGAGACTTTTTATTTAATACCAAGGTAACAGGTCCTTACTTACTACTGCTGGGTTGTTTTTTAGCCGGGGCTCGACGAACAAATAGCCCGCTCAAAATATTACTTGTAGGTAATGCTCAAAGTATTCATGTGCAGCGCTGGGGAACAGCTTTGGCAGAGCAGGGTTTATCGGTTCATGTATTGTCCCCGGTAGCACAGGCCATAAAAGGCTGTACTATACATGAAATTAGCGGTAAAGCGACTCCGATTTTATCTCTATCGGGAATGCTCAATTATATTAAGAAAATGCTGCAAGTGGAAAAAAAGATGAAAAAAATCGCACCGGACCTGGTGCACATTCACGGGGCTGTCCCATTTAGCTATTTTGTGACTTCATATACCGGGGGGCCGGTGCTCACCAGCACATGGGGCAGTGACATCTATCAGTACGCAGGTAAATCCTGGAGCAAAAATAAAATTGTGAGAAGCATTTTGAACAAATCAGAGCTGGTGACCACACATAACCATCAAATGAATACTTATATAAGAAAGAATTTTGGTGTGAAGAACAGCCTGGTTTTATCCTGGGGAATTGATGAACAAATTTTCAACCTGGGGACAGGTGAGGAAAAAGAGCATGCCAAAAAGCTGCTAAATATTCCGCCCTCAAATAAGGTTGTTTTAAGCCCGCGCAGTATGGCGCCCTTATACAATATAAAAGCGATCCTGGAGTCTATACCGCCGGTCCTTGAGCTGAATAAAGATGTTACTTATTGTTTGCTCAGGGGGTCCGGGAGTGCCGGGTATGAAGCGGAGATGATTCAAAAGGCCACTGCACTTGGTATTCAGGATTCCACCCGCTGGATCCATGAATTCCAAAATCCGGAAGAGATGGCCCGGCTTTACCGGGCAGCCGATGTGTTTATTAGTATACCAAAAACCGATAGTTCAGCGTTAACTATCGCGGAGGGCCTGGCCTGCGGCAGTATCCCGGTGCTCAAAAGTTTGCAGAATTATCAGTGTTTTTATGACTCCGGGGCGCTAATCCATACCGTAGATAATACCGGGCCTAAGGCTCTGGCCGGCGCCATTAATTTAGCCTTGCGCAATTCTACCCGGGAAACCAGAACCAAAAATGCAGCGGCAGGGGTATCTCTGGGCACGTGGCGGGAAGCTGTGGAGCGCATGACTGGTATTTACGCTGCACTAGCCGCCGGGAAACAGGGGATAGGAGAGAAAACGCTTGAAAGAAAGGTTGGAAAGCTCGATGTTTAAAGTGGCTATGTATGTCATCAATAATTTTACCAATGACGCCCGGGTGCGACGAGAGGCTGCCACCATGGCTAATAAAGGTTACCAGGTGACGGTGATTGCTCTAAAAGATAGTGAAACTCCAGCCGAGGAAGTAATCGATAATTACCGGGTAAAGCGGGTCCGGACTTACACCAGGTCACTACCAAGGGTGCCGGGTTTTCAAATTTTGAAATACCTGGAGTTCATTATCCGGGCAGTATTAATTTCGCTCCGGCTACGAGTTGACATTTGCCATGCCCACGATCTCAACGCTCTGGTTCCGGCCTATATTGCCTCACGGCTATTGAAAGCATATTTAATCTATGACAGTCATGAGCTGGCGACGCAGCGGAACATCCCGCGACGCAGGCTTTGGGGAGAGATGACTCTTTGGCGCTGCCTGGAAAAGTTTTTGATCCGGA
>JAQVOX010000130.1 GCA_028702435.1 Desulfotomaculaceae bacterium
TGGTTGGGGTAGTAGCCGCTGAAATGCCCGCCGAGTTCCGTCTTGAAGCTTTGAAAGCACAGGCGGTTGCGGCCAGAACCTATGCTGTTAAGCGTTTGGGCCCAGGTGATGTGGCCAATCCGCTGCACCCCGGTGCAGATATCTGTGACGATCACGGTCACGGTCAGGCCTGGCTGTCCAGGCAAGACCTCAAAAAGCGTTGGGGGGCCATTCGTTATTATAATTATTATTATAAGGTAAAAAAAGCCGTTGATGATACGGCAGGCCTGGTATTAACCTATCAGGGTGAGCTAATTGACCCCGCTTATCATGCCTCTTGCAGCGGCATGACTGAAAATTCCGAAGATGTCTGGAGGGACCAGGTTCCTTACTTGCGCAGCGTCTCCTGCCCCTATGACGCGGACCCGAAACCGCTTCAATCTGCCTCCTTCAGCCTGGAGCAAATAGACCGGGCTATGGGTACCTCTCTTCATGTCGTGGCTGTATCTGCCGGGAAAAATTCGTTTCCGGTGCTGGAAGTGGATGAAAAAACCTCGACCGGCAGGCCTAAGAGTATTGTTATCGGTGGCAGCCGGTTTTCTGCAGTGGCTGTTAGAGACCTTCTAGGGCTGCGCTCCACAAATTTTACCTGGCAGGTGGCAGAAAATGAGATTACTTTTGTCACCAGTGGCTACGGGCACGGTGTGGGTATGTGCCAGTACGGGGCGAAGGGTATGGCAGAGCATGGATATAAATACCAGGTTATTTTAGGACATTACTACAGTGGGGTGGATATAACCACATATGCAAAATAAAAAGGATCCCGAACGGGGTTCTTTTTATTTTGCGGAACATTTCAGACCTGCCGCACATATACATTAACTAACGAAGGTAGCAGGTCGCCGGCGCCGGTAAAAGCTTATTTTCTTTTTCCGGCGTCTGACGTCTGACCTCTGACGACCACTATTTGGAGGTAGGCAATGCAGGAATATATCCAAAGGCGGGTAATCGAAATATGTGAATACATCCTGGAGTCTCACGCTACAGTGCGACAGGCCGCCCGGGTGTTTCAGGTGAGTAAAAGCACTGTTCATAAGGATATGACAGAGCGGTTGCCCTCTCTGAACAAACAGCTTGCCAAAGAAATAAAGGCCATACTCGAATACAACAAGGCTGAGCGCCATCTCCGGGGTGGAGAAGCCACCCGGAGAAAATATAAAGATTTACAAGAGCAAACGGCTGCAAAATAAACAGAATTTATTGAATTGAGTAGAATACAAAATTTATTCACTAGAGTAAACTTCTTTTTTCTGATCCTGAAGGGGACAGGCTGATAACAAAAAATCAAATATTTTTGTTCTTAAACAGGAATTTTATAAATTTTGTTGAAACTGATAATTAATGTGATTTTAAATCAGAGCCTTTTGAGGGGTTATATGTTTTTTGGAAAACGATTCAGTAATAAATTAATCATCCGCATAACTCTTGTTGTCCTTTTTATTGTTTCCCTGGTATCAGTGCCTTTTAACTTATTTCATGATGATGTCTACCCGGTCTCCTTCCTGAACGACCGTGCCAGGGACATAACGGGCGCCTCGGCAGTAAATGTGCCGGCGTTTGTTCTACCGGAAGGCCTGACCGGTGCCGGTCAGATAGTGGCCATTGCCGATAGCGGGCTGGATACGGGAAATATAAATGATCTCCACCCTGATTTGCAAAGCGCATCGGGGAAAATGCCTAAAGTTGTGCTGTTAAAATCATGGGCCGGGCGGGACAAGCCGGATGACCCCAACGGGCACGGCACCCATATGGCAGCCACCCTTGCCGGTACCGGCGCCGCATCCGGCGGCGAATACCGCGGTGTGGCGCCGGGAGCAAGTATTTATTTCCAGGCTATCCTGAATCAAAATGGTGAGCCGCAGCCTCCGGAAGATCTCGCAGAGCTGTTCTGGCCGGCATACTCGGCCGGAGCCCGTGTCCACGTAGACGGCTGGGGCAGCGGGCCTGATGTCTACGGTAAGAATGCGGCGCAGGTAGATGGCTTTGTGCGTAAATATCCCGATTTCCTGGCTATCTTTGGCGCCGGTAATTCCGGTCCTGCACTGCGCACCGTTACTTCCGAGGCCAACAGTAAAAACGCTCTGGTGGTTGGCGCCTCCGTACTGCCGCGGCCTGCCCTTGTTCCCGGAGCACTGGATACATCCTCGCCGGACAACTTTTCGTCACGCGGCCCGGCCGGGGACGGGCGGATTAAGCCGGAATTGCTGGCTCCCGCTTCCGCGGTGATCTCGGCCCGGTCCCGGCTGGTTGAAGGTAACTTGCCGGGGTACCCGGAATACACGCGCATGCAGGGGACAAGCATGGCCGCAGCCGTGGCCGGGGGAACTGCGGCGCTATTAAGAGAATATTTTATTGAGGATTTAAGTATTGTTGCGCCTTCATCCGCGCTGCTCAAGGCTGCGCTGATTAATGGCGCCCGCCCCGTGTCGGGAATTCCGGCTCAGGACGGTTTCGGTATTATAGACCTGGCCGGTACCGTAATAGCGCTGAAAGAAGGTAATTTTAGCCTGGTTGACGAAGCAGCCGGGATATCCCGGGAGGGTGAGGCCACTTATACCTTCCGGGTAACAGACGCATCCGCGCCTTTCAAGGCCACCCTGGCTTGGAGTGATCCGCCCGCGGAGCCCGGCAGCGTGCAGGCCCTGGTCAACGACCTCAACCTTATAGTCAAGACGCCGGACGGCAGGGTATATTACGGCAATCATTTTCTCGGCAATAACACTCCGGACCATCTAAATAATGTAGAGCAGGTTTACCTGTCTTCACCGGTGCCCGGTGATTATATCGTGCAGGTCAATAGTGCGGCCATTCAGCGGAATGTTGTCAGCGGTAGCGCCGCCGCAGCCCAGGATTACGCCCTGGTTTGGGGCCAGCCCGTGGTGCATAGTACAGTGGAGAAAGCCGGGGAGCAGCGGGTTACCCTGGCTGACGGTACAATAGTCAGTCTTGGTGATGTACCTGCGGTTAACCTGATTAATGATAGCGTTAGCCCGGTAGACGCGGCGCACCTGTTTCCCGGCGCAGCGGTTTTTCGCACACCGCAGAAGGTTTATCTTGCTGCCCGCTTATGGCGAGCTGTTGGTGTAAAGGCGCTCAATATCGGGGACAGTACGGTAATTACAAAAATAGACCCGAATTCAAGAACGGGCGGCTATATTTTAGACCCGGCAGGTAGTATCTTGCAGTTAAATGGGAAACCCGCCGCACCGAATGACCTGCCGGCCGGAGTTGAAATCAGCGCGGTGGTTAACCCGGTAGACCAAAAAATTAGAAATGCTCATGCCGCCTATTCCGAGCGGGAAGGGGTTGTTGAGGCTGTTCGGATCGAGAACGGGCAGAAAACACTTTACCTGGCCGGTAACCGGAGAGCTTTCACAATTTCACCTGTAGCGGCTTATTCTTATGAGGATAGCTACGCCGGTACCGGGTCTGCAGATATGCCATTTGCTACCGGCGCCCTGGATGAACTGGAAGAACTCATGCCCGGAATGCCCGTACGCCTGCACCTTGCGCCTTCCAGTGGCGAAGTGCAGTATTTGGCTGTAAAGCGGTGGGTAGCGCTTGGTACGGTCCGCGAAACGGTTACAGCCGATGGTGAGGTGAGGCTGGAGAATGGGACGATCTATCGCCTTTTATCTGGCGCGCCGGTTAAAAGAGATCGGGAAAAAACAAGATTTGAGAAAATTAAACCGGGAGACCATGTTGCTGCAGTGCTGCTACCTGACACCGGTGAAGCGATCGGATTGGTAGCCTATAGCAGCGTTCTGTACGGCAAGGCTATCGACTTTACCAGAAAGGACCGGATGCTCTACTTTATCGATGACAACGGGCATTACAGTTCTCTTTGCCTGTTGCCGGATACGGTAGTTTACCGCTGGGGGGTCAAGACCACGGTCGACGCCATTACTGCCGGGAGTAGGATCAGGATTACCACCGACCCCGGGGGGAAAGAAGCATGGAGGCTGGATCTAGCAGAAACATTTATTAGCAAGAGCACTTTAACAGATTGTAATGAAAAAACAGGCACGATTACTACCGCAGAAAACGAGCAGTATCATATTTCAAAATTAACTCAAATTTATAAAAATGGTTACCCGGTACTGCCCGGGGATTTGTTGCTTGGTGAAAAAGTTGAGTTGGAATATGCTGTGACCCCGCAGCCTGCGGGGAATGTACTTTTCTCGGTAAGTGCCTATTCTACTGCGTCGCCGCCGGTGTTTTTGTTGTCCGCTATTTCCCTGCAGGGCCGTCTTGGGGTGACCGGTAAGGCCGCAGACGATACTGAGTTATACCTATGGAAAGGAAATTCTGTACAGGTTGTGCCGGTGGATAATTATGGCTGGTTTGGTTTTAGCCGCCCGGTTGCGAATGACGACGATAGATGTGATTATACTCTGGTTGCAATAAACCGGCAGACCGGCGGGGTAATCGGCCGGCAGGTAGCCGGTAACGGTAACGGCTGGAGCGACGACAGTGATCACGCCGGTATGTCCACAAGAGTTGCCGGGTTAATGACCGGTGTTTTAAAGGATACATCGCCTGATGGATTGGTTGCGGTCAATTGGACCGGCGCGCCACTTACCCGGGTGCAAGTGGCTGTTACGCTGGCTCGCTTGCTTAACTGGTCCGGCGCCGGTGATTATTTGCTTTCATTCAACGACATGGAGGCAATCCCGTTAACTTTACAGGTGGCGGTAGCCGAGGCTGTCGCCAGGGGCATTATCAGGGGGTATCCCGGCGGCAATTTCCTTCCTCAGAAAACATTGACCCGTGCTGAGGCCGCGGTAGTATTTGCTGCTGTCTTAAGAGATCTGGGGATAGGGGAAAGTAAACAAACTATGGGATTACCTTACGCAGATGCAGAAGATATCCCTTTCTGGGCTAGCGAAGCTATTGCAAAGACTACCGTCACCGGTCTTTTCTGCGGTCGACCGTCAGGTGTTTTTGCGCCGGGAGAGCCGGTCACGGCAGGTGAGATGGTTGTTTTGGTGGAGCGGCTGATGTCTTTTTGCTTGCACTTGACAGGTAAATAATTGTTAACGAATGCTTCAGATCAGAAAGGCCGGGGAATCAATCCCCGGCCCTTTTCTACCGGCCTTCCAGCCACAACATAATTACTCGCTTACCCGCTTCCTCGTTCATATTATCCAGTTGTTGTTTGTAAGATGTCGCCTGCGCTTCCATTTGCCGGCGTTCCTCTGTGTTCGTGCTGGTACTTATTT
>JAQVOX010000022.1 GCA_028702435.1 Desulfotomaculaceae bacterium
ATGCAAAGAGGCGAAGAGCAGAAGGAAGAACTAAAAAAGATTATTCAAAGTGAGGTCTCCAAAGCTCTGGAACAGGTAAATGTGGCAAAAAAAGAAGACCTCGTTACCAAAGATGAAATCGGAGAAATTGTAAGAGAACAAATACAGCAAGTACTCCGTGAACAGGGGTGCTGCAAAAATGAGGGCGCAAAGTAATGGGATGAATGCTCAAAATGCCGGAAAAGTGCTGAAATATTGCGAAATTGCAGGATATAGTTGATATGATGGATTACAGGCGCGTTCGTGTCAGAAGATATAAAGAGATTATTGCTGTTTTTACAAAACAGGGCTTCGGGTTGCTTGTAAAGCAGCTTAAGCTCCATTATTCTTTAAGGCCCAAAGATAGAATTTCAGATGCCGGAACCACACCTGACAATGCCGGAGCTTCAGCAGGAAGAAGGCTGAGGATGGCCATGGAAGAACTGGGTCCGACGTTTGTTAAACTGGGTCAAATTCTAAGCATGCGACAGGATATGTTACCAATCGATATTACTGAAGAGCTTCAAAAGCTGCAGGACTCGGTGCAACCGTTTCCTTTTTCTGAGGTAAAGACGCTCATTGAAAGGGAATTTAATGATACTCTGGAAAACATCTATCAAGAATTTGACGAGGTACCGGTAGCCGCGGCATCCATAGCCCAAGTTCATCGCGCCAGGCTGATTTCGGGGAAGCAGGTGGCCGTAAAGGTTCAGCGGCCGGAAATAGAAAGACTCATAGAATTGGACTTAGACATTCTAAAGGATATGGCGCAGTTTGTTGACTATCACACAAAATACGGGAAAATTTATGATTTCGTCGGCATGGCGGAAGAGTTTGAAAACACGATAAAAAACGAACTGGATTTTACACAAGAGGGAGAAAACGCGGATACCTTTACGCTTAATTTCAGCCGGGATGAAGGTGTAACCGTCCCCAAAGTAAAATGGATTTATACAACCAGGCGTGTTCTCACCATGGAGTATTTTGATGGCATCAAGATCAGCGATTCGGCTGCCTTAGATATGGCCGGCATTAACCGCAGCGAGATCGCTGAGAGGCTTGCCGCATCCATATGCAATCAAGTGCTCCGAGACGGTTTTTTCCATGCGGATCCGCATCCGGGCAATATTCAGGTTATGCCGGATGGCACAATCATATTTCTCGATTTGGGGATGGTCGGCCGCCTTAATGAATCCCGGAAAAGATCGATCACAAAATTTTTTATAGGGGTTGCCTTCAAAGACAGCCAATTGGTAGTCAACTCCATCATGGATATGGACACCATGACCGATCGAAGCAATGTTAAGAATTTTGAAAAGGATATAGATGCGCTAATCGAACAATACCTTACGATGCCCATGAATGAGATAAAAATTGATAAGCTGCTTCATGAAATCTTTCATATTGCCTTTTTGAACCACGTAAAAACACCCCGTGAATTCGCTTTGCTTTCCAAAACATTGACAACTCTTCAAGGACTGCTGGGAAAACTGGCCCCAGAGCTAAACGCCTTGGTTATTGCTGAACCCATCGCTAAAAAGCTGGTTTATCAGTCGTTTTCAAGCGAGAATATAAAAAGCCAAATAAAAAAGGGCTTATTGGTTTACTGGAATTTGCTAAGCGAATTCCCAATCGCAATGCAAAACCTCCTGCATAAAGCGTCAAATGCAGACTTTGCCGTTCAAATTGAGATGAAGGGGATGGATAAACTTCAATATCAGTTGGAACGAAATTACAATAAAATATCCTTCAGTATGATCTTGCTTGCCGTTAGCATTATCATCGCCGGAGCCCTGATAAGCTCCAGCCTTAGTGCAAATACAAACAGCGAAATGTATCTTTTTAATATTGCAGTATTAAAAATCTGTTTAGCATCGGTTGCTATTATTGTTTTGGGACTGGTGATTTCAATGTTCAGGTCAAGGCGCTGAAAAATAAACCGAGTAGCCTCATTTCAACTGCCGCAGGAGTCAGGGTTTGTTAACGCGAGGGGAGCAGGCAGCCGGTAAAACTGTGTTTTCATCCACATCGATTCCTGCCATCTGCATCAGGTAAAGAGCATTGCGGGTAGTGGAAGGACCCGGACATAATTTATAATCAAAATAAATTTTACCATTTCGATAATACTCTCGAAAATGATAGTTTGCTATTCTGTTGTTTTCCCCTTCAAGTTCACAAAGTTCAAGATCGTGAGTTGAAGCCAGACCAATGGAGTTGGTCTGGCTTAACTTGTTGATGAGCACCTTGGCGCCGGTATGCCGGTCCATCGAATTGGTGCCCTTAAAAATCTCGTCAAAGAGGTAAAAAACCCTTTTTCCTGTATTAGCTTCACTCACAATGTTTTTAATTCTCAAAAGTTCAGCGTAAAAAGAAGATATATTCTCTCCAAGATCATCGCTAACCCGCATACAGGTGTTTATTTCCATGATGGAAGCCTGAAACCACCTTGCACATACCGGAGCCCCGGCATAAGCGAGAACGAGGTTGATCCCTGCCGTGCGCAAAAGCGTGCTCTTCCCGGACATATTGGAGCCGGTGATTAACAGCACTTTTACTTGCTTGGAAAAGGCGAGATCGTTATGGGTTCTACTTTCTGGCAGCAGCGGGTGACCGAGCTCTTTTGCCGCAAAAACCGTTTCATTCCCGTCACAAATCACCGGCATCACCCAGGTTGGATTTTCGTACCGGATTACGGCCAGGCTTGCGAGCGCTTCAATTTGGCCCAGTGCTTCAAACCATTTGTTAAGACTGTGTTTCGCCTTCTGTTTCCAACGTTCTAAAGCGATAATATGTTGGAAATCCAACAGGAGCAAGATATTAAAAAATACATAAAATAAATTTCTTCTATTGGAGATTGAGTTTATTATTGCAGATAGACGGTCAACCTGCCGGTAAACTTCCAACCCTTCTTTATTTTTTATCCCGTCTTTTATTCCTTTTATAAGTGTGGATTTAAAATTGCGTTTTTCAAAAAGCTTCAGCATTTGATAATAAACCTTCAAATCATTAGCATAATTCTCGGATATAGTGAGAATCCGGCGCCGCTCTTTACTTTTATGGGAAAGCAGCGCAAATTGCCATACTAATGCAGCTGTGGGCAGGTACCAGGGTATTTTATTTAATGCAAACCCGGTTAAAACGAGAATGCTGGTGACCACCGGGAAAATCTTGGCCATAGCGATTACCCCAAAATTCCTGAAGTATTCATTGCGTTCTCTTACCCAATCGATCAAACCCTCAGGGTCACGCATCCGGCCTTTGGCCATCATTCCTTCCGCAGAGAACCTTTGCCTCCAGGTAAGCATTGCGGCCAATTCATCCACCGCTTCTTGTCTTGCACGGGTATCGTCACTATGTCCGGTTACCCCTGAAAGTAATTCATGGAGCTTGCGTCTTCCTATATATGTATTTGCCGTGTTGATCCACTGAAAGAGGGAATTCTTGCCGAAGATATCGAGATCCCCTGAATATTTGTGACTGCCGTCCTTAAAATCTCCTCCGTCATCTGTAAACGTATTCCATTCCCCTTTTATCCGCTTAAGCGAGCAGCTATTGATATCGCGAAGTATAGTGGTGTATTCCATTCTGTTTTTAAGTTTTTCGTGGCGCATAACTACATAAATAAATAGAGTTGTAAAAGAAACGAGGTCGGCAGTGAGCAGGACCCAATTTTGCAATATATACATTGGTACAGCTACGCCAAATCCTGTGATAAAAACCACCAGCCTCAAATAGCATATATGCCCGTCTGCCTTTTCCTGTTTTTGCAGCAGTTTGTTATAGCGGCTTTCTCTTCTTTCGTATTTTTGTTTCGGGGTTGCCAAATCTTAAAGTCCTCCTTATCATCCGGGGCTCTATAATAGGGCTAATTTTAAACTAGCCTGTAGCGAAGGCAATTTGATATTCTATCTTCTCATTATGATAAAATAAGGATAGTTTGTCCATTATTAAATTTGCATTAGGCTATAGGGTTAATATTTCCTAATTGTATATTTAATAACAGTGTCGAATATATTGGCTGGAATAGCCGTTTTTATCAAAAAACTTGCGCTAACAATTTCAAATTTTAGATTGGGACCGCACGCACAGCTACTGCGGCCGGTGTGGCGTGCCGACGCGGGAAATGGTGCACGAGCTTGCGAAGGTGTGCCCAGAATGTGGAACAATCGCTTATCCCGTCATTTCCCCTTCGATTATTGTTGCTGTTATAAAAAACAGAGAGATTTTACTTGTGCGCAGCAAACATTTCCAGGTTACTTTTCATACCTTAGTCTCGGGGTTTGTGGAAACGGGGGAAGATCTGGAGGAATGTCTGCGGAGGGAGGTTAAAGAAGAAGTGGGCCTGGAAGTGAAAAATATAACTTATTTCAGCAGCCAGCCCTAGCTCTTTCCAAACTCGCTGATGATCGCCTTTACCGCCGATTACGCACAGGGAGAAATAATGCTTGATCCGGAAGAAATTGAAGAAGCCAGGTGGTTTACCGTGGACGACCTGCCTGAATTACCCTCCTCACCTAGCATATCCGGACAGCTGATCGATTACTTTGTGGAAAATAATAAAGTAACTGAACGGTCTAGATAGCTTTCACTTCTTCCAATTTAGCCACGATTGTCTCCAATTCGGCAATAGTATGCTTTCGGTCCAGTTTAACCTTCGCTTCCTTATTGATTAGGTGATTCATGTAATCCCAGAAAGCGACCGTCATATTGCTTTCATTGATCGCAAAAACAACCGAGGACGGCATGGCTTTTCCTACCAACACCCCTACATCCTCCCGCACATAGATCATGCTTCCCTCCAAGTGTTTATTCTCGGCAAGACACACATGGTAGTTGTTATGAGACTTAAGCAGCCGTATTATATTGTGCAAATGCCGGCAATATTCCTCAGGAGTATAAAATATCGAGCTTTCGTTCAGTAGGTCAGAAAAATTTACCATAACTTTTCCGGCTAATATTTCCTTCATCTGCGGGAGGGAAAGGATTTCGGTAAAATGGTATTTGCCCAGGCTGCCGAGAAACTTTTCTGTTCTTTTTTGCTGGTAGACCAGCAGTTTTTCTTTCAGGGGACTTTCTGTTTTCGCCAGCACGCTTTCCACAACTTCAAAAGGCATAGTAATACTGGTCAGGTTATCGGTCTTAATGATTGTGTTGCTGAACTCACCCTCAAATTCATCCAGGAGCGCCAAATACTTGTTATTGCTAAGAGGAGTAAAAATATGCATCAGCAAGCGGCAGCGGGATAGAAGATCGTTATATTCCTCGATTAAAGCTTTTATTGTTTTTTTATTTGTGAACAGAAAGTTGACTGCGTTTTTTGTCCCGCTGCCAATAGAGCCGGAAGTAATAGCAGCGGTTTCAGGGGCAATGAACAAGGTTTTTCTAAATAAGCTGTCACGGATTCTCGGGTAATAATAGGGTTCAATGCTGCCGGTCATGTACAAAGGCACCCATTCCCTTATGGCCGCAAGCATTTCATTGAAATCACGGTTTACGGTATGGATAATTCTTATTTTATGTCCGCTTTTCATGACCTGAGCCAGCAGGTTCGCCCATTTCAAGGTGAACTCACGGTTTTCGGTCAGCCATTCGATATCTTCATCGCTATAAAGCAGAAGGGTTTGCGGGCTCTTGCTTTGCAGCACCAAAGACAAAAAGGTTAGTACCGCCTCTTGTTTGCCCTCGGTTCCATAATATTCTTCAACTTTGGAGACTGTTTTGCAATGCTGTTTTTGAATGTCAACAGCCTTCGCCGAATCTGTAAATCGAAAGTGGCTGAGGTCATTTAAGAATTCATTAATCACGTCCGGCCCGGCTTCATTTTCCTCCATGAGCCATTTATACAAAAGTTCCACCAAATTATTGATGTTTTGCGGCTGATCAATAATAAAACTGCTCTTCATGGCTTCCCGAAGGGCAGATTTTTGATACTCAGCGGTGCATCTGCGAGTAAAGTATTCGGCCATCGCCCGCAAATAACTAACGTTCCTGGCAGGTGTGCGGAGCCCCCTGCGTAAACGGCTGATAAAAGACGCATCCATGGAAATATTGCGGGCTAGAACGCTATTGGTAGTATTGGTGATTTTCATCAAAAAATCGAGTTTTTCCGCAAAGGTCATTCTCTTTAACACCTCACAACTATATTATCAAAATACGAGTAATTTACAAAGGAGTTTTGACATGATTTGTGCCGGAAAATTGGCATTGCCAATTTCACTGCAGAAAAGTTTTCAGTAGATAAAGCTGGTAAAATCTTATCTGAGGGGAGAATCCTATGACCTTAGATGTTAAGCTTGAGGCCGGCTTTTTTAAAACCTGGCGCTATTATCTGACGGTTAGTCACAGGCAGATTATCTTAACACCCCATGAAAGTGAAAATGTAGAATTTGTTATAGATTATAATGATTTGATTTCTATTTGTATTTTAAAAAAGGGCAGTCAAACAGGGGAAGTTGAAATTATTTCCCAAAGCCGCGTATACATTGTTCTTTTTACTATCCAGGCGAATTTTGATGACGTGTGCCATACCTTTGCTAAGGAATTCGGCAGCTTGGTAACTTTTTAACGAGGAGAGTCGTAAGCATTTGTTTTATGCGGTGCTTTGGGGGTTATGTTGCAACAACATTTTACGAGGTTGCCTATAATTTTTGAATAAAATTGACTGGAGGGATTTAACGCAAATGAACACAATGGCGCCGGTGCAAACGCCTCACTGGAAGACTGCACTCAATATGATACTCAATCCGGGCGAAGTGGTTAAGGGCCAGATGGGGAAAGTTCCCTGGCCGTATTCTCTGCTGATATCAGGATTGGCGTTTACGCTCTTTTTCCTGCAAACCGGTCTGGACCTGATGCGCACAGGCAAAATTGAGGCTTCCAGCGTTATCCTGATTACGATGCTGGGCCTGCTCTATGGTACGGTCGGAGTGGCCATGATTGCGGTGATGGTTTGGGCTCTTTCCCAAGCGGAGCAGCGTAATATTACTGTGGAATGGGCTATTTCCAATTTCGCCCTGGGGTATTCGCCTACTTTTGTCTATGCCCTGACCGGACTTATTTTCTCTTTGCTTTTTGGCTGGAAGACCGCGGTTGCTTTCGGAGTGACAGGAGTCTTATGGGCGCTCCGGCCGACTTTGTTTACCATCAAGCAGATGTCGGGGGAGCGGGTGCCCTTCAGTATTGCCATGACTACCCTGTGCGGGGCTATTATCATGGTGGGATGGGCCTTATTAGGCAAGTTTGGCGGGTGAGATTTTTCACCGGTGTGCAAGAATGATATTAAGCAACGTTTAGAGCTGCGGGAGGTTGATAATGTTGGAGGCGAAGTTGGGATATACGGATGGCGCCGGTCCAAATGCGGCTGCATTATGGCCGGTTTACCTGTGCTTTCTTGTGTTTGGGATCATGATTCCTTTCACTAAACCTGAGTTTAAGCTGACAACCCTGTTATTATCGGTATTGCTTGCGTTGGTAGTGGGATTGCTGGCCGTTTATCTATTGATTTTGATATTTAATGCCGGCAATCCGGCTTTGCGCGAAGCGGGCAAAAGTCAATTTGCCCGGGAAGCGGTAGCGGCTGGCATGTTATTTATGATCCCGTTTACTGTTTTGGCTGTGCTGGCCCAGTTTGGATTAGGCTGGAATGCAGTGATGCCTTTTGCCTCGGCGGCAATTATGACTGCGGCTGCCACTGCCGGTTCCGAAGTTGTGAAAAAGGGCGCTCAGGGCATTAAAAACATGCTCATACCGGCGGGACTGGCTTTTGTGCTTTCGACAGGCTGGATGATGCTGGTAGCTATGTTGCCGTGAGGCTACCTCTCCTGCCGAAAATACCAGTTTGCCGTAAACGGCGTCATGACATTGGAGGTGAAGAGCTTGTCGATATTATATATCTTTAAAAGGAAGCGAATCAAAAAAGCTTCGGGAGCGTTAATGTTCCTTATTATGGTAGTTTTGATGCTGATGGCAGCCGGCAATCTGGAGGCTAATCCGGCTGTTAGCGTGGAAGATATACTCTTAGAAGTAGCCAGCCGGAATTCACAAGTATCCAAGAATGAAGGGGTTTCTTCAGGCAGAGAACCGGTATCCGGGGGCAGCTTTAAATTTTATCATATATTTGGTGATGTAGGTGCTGGACATGCTTATTTTTCTATAAATGAACCTGTGGGCAGCACATCAATGCAGGCGGTAATTGATTTTATGGCCGGGCAGTTGGATAAGGATGCAATTATGAGCGTTGTTTCCATGAACGGCTATGAAATGAGAGAGGTTGCCTACGCCGATTATTCTTGGGGGCTGCCTAACGATGAAGTCGAGGTATGGCTTATTTTACCGCAATATGTAATCGAAGTAGGATTATATGAGACCGGCTACGACAAGGCTACCAATTTGCAAAAGGAAAAAGAATTTGCTCTGCAGTTGATGGACGGAATGGAAAAAGCAGGAATTTTAAGTCAAGCGGCTCCGATTAGCGTGCCAGCTGCTTCAACCCCAACAACACCGGCGGGCGCACCTGGCGCAGCAGTAACCGGGATCGCTTTGGATGAGCCGGTCAAGGTATCCGACACCATGAATATCGCCGGGGTTTATAACGGAGCGACTGTTCCCACCACATTTAGCGTCAGCAGCCCCCATCTGGTAACCTACATATCGACCTATCACTGGAATAATGCCCGGGGAGTGCCTGGCGGCACTATAGCCCTGCAGGGCAGCGATGGAAAAGTATACGGACCCTGGCAGGTCAGCACGCGGCCGGGACAGGGTGGAGTACCTAATGCTTACTGGGAAGTAGAGCCAAATATCGTAGTACCTGCCGGTACTTATACAGTAATCGATTCAGACCCGGCCACCTGGTCCCAGAACCAGCAGTCCGGAGGCAAAGGAATGGGGGAAGTTCGCGCTACTCCCCATTTTGAAGTAACCGGCGGTTCAGCGGATGATTTAAAGAAAGACACACCCGGGAGCAGGAAGACGTCACCCGCCGGCGGCCATATGGAAAGCCCGGCCGGAGTTGGCTCAGTCGGCAACATACCCGGACCTTCCAATACTACTGAGGCCATAGTAGGTGTGGCTGTACCGGGGTTGATTGCTACTGCCCTGGGCGCACTGGGTGGACTTGGCGGCGGGGGCGGAGGTTTCGCACCTGCCCCGGGAGGAACACCCTTATCACCGTCCGGCGCGAGGCCGTTGCCCGGAACAAGCGGAACGCCTGGAACTGCTGCCGGGAGGGCCGGCCTGGCCGGGGCTGTTAACCATTTAGGTCGCAGGAGGCCTGATGACGTCAATGTACCGGGGACAGCGGCTGGAACCGGTTATGTGGCGGAACCGGATGCTTCCCGGGATAATCTGAATGATGATATATTCATCGATACTAAGGAAATGCTTGAAAGCATGCCGGTCGAGGGGACTTCAGAAAATAGCCTGATTGTAGATACCGCAGATGAGGCGGGTATATTTGTGCAGCCTGAATCCGGAATAATAATCGAAACTGCGGCAGAAGAGGCCGGGGTCATCAAGCCGGACTCCGGGATTATTCTTGAGACGGCAGATGAGGAAGCCCATATTATCAAACCGAGCGCAGAGATTTTAATTGACGATTCTGACGGCGGGATTCAGATTGATACCAGTGCCCTGGAAGACATGGACCCTACCGGAGCAGAAGACATCCTGGCCGGTGGGGAAATCGGAGAGGAAACTGTACCGGTCTCTGAAGTGGAAGCAACCAGCATAAGTGAAGAAAGCAGCTACGGCCAGGATGGTTACAACAGCGAAGGATTTGATAAGGACGGCTTTAACAGAGAAGGTTTCGACAAAGAAGGTTTCGACAAAGATGGTTTTAACAAAGAGGGCTTAGACAAGGAAGGGTTTAATAGGGAAGGTTTCAGCAAGGATGGCTTTGACAGAGAAGGCTTTAATAAAGAAGGCTTCGATAGTGATGGGTTCAACAAAGCCGGCTTTGACAAAGACGGGTTTAACCAAGAAGGCTTCAACAAAGATGGGCTTAACAGGCAAGGATTTGACCGGGAAGGTTACAACCAAGCCGGATACAATGCCCAGGGCTATGATAAAGAAGGATACAACCAGGCGGGCTTCAATCAGGAAGGCTTTAATCGGGCAGGCTTTGATAAGGACGGTTTTGATCAAGAAGGTTTTAACCAAGAAGGGCTTAACCGGCAAGGTTATGACCAGGAAGGCTTTAATAGAGAGGGTTTTAACAAAGAGGGCTTTGACAGAGAAGGCTTCACTAAAGAAGGTTTCGACAGGGAAGGATTTAATAAGGAAGGTTTCAACAAGCAAGGACTTGATAAAGAAGGCTACAACCGGGATGGTTTTGACAAAAACGGCTTTGACCGCGAGGGCTATGGCAAAAACGGTTTTGACCGTGATGGCTACAACCGGGAAGGTTACGATGTAAACGGTTATGACCGCAAAGGTTATAATCGCAGCGGGTATGACGCCAAGGGCTATGACCCGCAGGGTTATAATAAAGAAGGCTTCAACAAAGAGGGATGGGATCGGGACGGGTACGACCGCAACGGTTTTAACAAGGACGGCTTTGACCGGGAAGGCTATGACAAGGCCGGTTACGATCAGGACGGCTATGATCGAGACGGTTATGACCGGAAAGGTATGGCGCGGGAAGGTTATGACGCAGACGGTTATGATCGGGACGGATTTAACGAAAATGGTGTTGACAAAGACGGTTACGACCGGGAAGGCTTTGATTACGAAGGGTATAACCGTCAGGGGTATGATCCCTGGGGTTATGACAAACAGGGCTATGGCAGAGACGGCTACCACTGGAGCGGTTATAATGCGGATGGTTATGGCCGCAACGGTAGGCATTGGTCTGAAAATCCTTATAAGGGTGGTAGCCCTTTTGACGTTATCGTGGGGGATCCCGGGAATCCTTTTGCCGAAAACAGAGATGTAATTGCCAGTACTGCGGTAGAGATGGACGCTGATGGGAATATCATTGGCGGCACAAGAATAGCCGATAACTGGAAACCGACCAAACCACCTTTAGGGGAACCCTACCCCAAGACGTTGGATAAATACGGGCCCAAGCAATGGGATGATGAAATACCCAGGCCGGAGCCGGAAAAACCAGCGGTTCCTTCGGCAGAAGATACCGGAGTAATTGGTCCGGAAGACCCCATGAATACGTTAAAAAATCATGAATTGGAGAAAAGTGCCCCGGCAGCGCCGGAAGGCCAGGATGGAACAGGGCTGCCCGTGCCGGAAGAAGGCATTCCCGGAACTCAGCAAGGCGGGCAGGATATCCCGGAGCAGCAAGTAAAGACCGGAGATTCAGACACCTTTACCCATACTGATCCGGAAACAGGTGAGACTTCTACTTATGAATATGAAAAAGGTTATACCGGCCCCAGACATGGTGACAGGCAAATACTGGTCGGCAAAAGCGACGGTCAAACCTATGAATTGGAATTCAATGCGGTGAAAGGTAAGTGGGTCAATACCGAATCCGGCAATGAATTTAACCCTGACGACTTTGACCGCTGGCAGAATGACCTAGCCGAAGACCGGCGCCGGGCGGCCATAGACCTGGGGAAAATGGCCAAACGCGAGGACGCCATCAGCAAGGCCATTGATAAGAACCTGGACGACTGGAGAAAGCTGGAGCAAATGCAGAAGGCTGCCGACAAGTATAATATCGGTGACCCCGGCGGGCCCGGTGATGTCGACAAGGCTATCGAAGATTTGAAAAAGGATATGCTGGCCGGCAAAGAACTGGATCAGGAGAAAATGGATAAAATTAGGCGGGTAATCGATAGCCGAATTTTAGGGAAAACCACTGCCGACACCGGGGAGCGATGGGAAGAGGATTGGTTCAAAAACCTGGGCTGGGCCCTGGAAGCCAATGCGGCAACAGCCAAAGAGGTTGTGACCGGGGAAAAAGCCGACGGCAGCATTTCCTGGCTGGGAATGGCCGCCCGGGTTATGATTACGGCAGCTACCGGCGGTGGCGCAAGCATTACGACCTTGGCGGGAGAAATCACGAGACAGGGTGCTATGGACGGAGCCCTGACGGTGGCGGAAGCCATGTACCGCATTAAGGACTCGGTAGACAAGGGAGAATCGGATTTCAGAGCCGTATCAAAGGCGATTGGCCTGGTCATCCTGGGCGAAGAAATCGCCTGGTTGGCCGGCAAGACGAGCAGTAAGCTAATGGGAGAAATGTTGGAAAAATTCCCGGTATCCACCAATAAAGCGGCTGACTTGATTGAAAAGGGCGTGCTGAAAGTGATGAAGGGAGATCAACTAATCAGCAAGGCTTTGAGGTTGGTAAGCAAGGAATCAGCCGAGGAAACGATTGACCAGATTAATAAGCGGCTGGTTGATATAGGCGGTGAAGCGGCTGAAGAGTCGATGGAAAAGGCCATAAAGGGAGCCGGTAGGGCAGCCGCCGGTTCAACAGACGATATAGTCAAAGGAGCGGGAAAAGCTGTATCCGGCAGCGGAGACGATATAGTCAAAGGGGCAGGTAAAGCAACTTCCGGAAGTGATAATATTGGCGCCGGAACCGGCAAAACAGCTCCCCGCAGTGATAATATGGCCAAAGGGACCGCTGGCACAGCTGATAGCGTTAAAACTCCCGATGGTCCGGTTGCACCGCAAAAAACTGCCGGCGCGGGCGGGGATGCCCCGGGTGGTCCCGGAAGACCTTCTTCCGGAGGTGCCGGTGATAACCCCAAAGTACCCGATGATACTGGAACCCCTAAAGCTGGTGCTGCAAATGATGCAGTAGGTGAGCCGGGTAAAGCAACGGCTCCCGGTGACAGTGACATCAAAACAGGTCCGGTAACAAGCAGTGTTCCTAAGGTAAATGAATACTATTCCCACCCGGGCAGGCAGGCGGAAGCAGATCGTTATGCTCATATCAATATGGATACAGAAAGATTAAGAGGGGCCATGCAGAAAAACCATTTAGCGGCAGGAGAAAGTGGGGCTGTATATGCGGCTCCGCCAAAAGCCGGAGTGCCTGCCTATGAGTTTACCAATACCTCCACTGTCCGTATTTCCGATCAAAACCTGGTGGATGTGCGGATCAGGAAGGGACCAATGGGGCAGATGCAGTATGTAACTTCTCAAGGAGGGCCTATCGATCCGAATTCTATGAGGGATAAAATTTTGATGACGCCGGCACCGGAGGGGACAGGTGCGGTCCTAACATACTGTGATTCCGAGGGAAACATACGCTCTTATATTCCCAATAGGTTTCTTGAACGCTGGTCGGAAGCAGTGAATTCTTTCGTTCCAATGGGATAATTGAACAATTATAAATTATAGCGAAAAATCATAGACAAAGGGTTTTGGTTATTTATAGTTATTAACAGTCAGGAGGCATGAAAATGGGAATGGAGCTGGAAAAGCAGGAAAACACGGAAGTTTTTAAGCTGACACCGGGTGATCTCGACCATCTATTTAGACGTTCCGGCCTAATCGGCAACAAATTATCGCCATTTCGCTATGATGCGGAACAGGCTGCCATCAGCAGCCCATCGGAATATTTCAAAGCCCTGGCCGAAAGCCCCAGGCTCAATCAAGTCGCCGGATGTTTACTGGAACCGGATCTAAAAATCGAATTTTACCGCGGCGGAGCAGGTACTGCCGATGAAACATACTATGTTCTGTTATCCAAACCTGACCAGGCGGTAGCCGCACAATTTGTGAACTCAGGGGGAGAATATTTAGTGCTGCTGTTTGATGATTGGGCATCGTACCTGGAATGGTGGTCACAAATATATGTTTCTACGGGTATTGGCAGTTATCAGGCAGTATTCCCCAAGGTTATGGATACTGAAGTCCTTATCTGTGCCCTGCACTGTATTGATATCTACCGCCGCTCTTATATGGAAAGCATGCTCGATTACAGCGGAGATTTAAATTTATCATTGACTATACAGGATTATGTGGATCTTTTGAAACGAGCAGTTGTAAGCCGGGATAAACGCTGGCTGCTGCCGACTTTGCTTGAACTTACCCCAGGATTAAAAAGCAGTGATATTGCCTTAAAACCCGAACACATCAAACAGTTGGAAGAATTGGGCTTTGCCGCCGAAAGTGAAAGTGTATTGACCCTGGACGAAAGGTCAAGGATTATGGGCACCGAATTTATTACCGGTTGGATGGGAGGGCTGGGTGTGCAGGCCACTGCCTTAATCAAAGGCGAAGAATGCAGCCTCTCCCGGGTATTCCTGGCCCCAACTGCCTTTGCTAACCACTTGATTTCTTTTGAAACAGGAAGCGGTGGGGAAGGGCGTTTTCGGCACCAGGCCAGCACAGCTGAGGAACTAAAACAAACACTGGGCAAATGGATGGAAACCTTGCAGAAAGCCGTCGGCGGGTTAGCTGCGGCAAAAACTGCTGAACCTAAAATGAAGTTCTGCGGTCAATGCGGTTCGAAAATCAGGTCCGGCAAGAAATTCTGTACCAACTGCGGCAAAGCAGTATAAAAGGAGGGAAGAAAAATAAACGACCTCAAGTTTTGTCCTGAGTGCGGCGCAAAAATAGTTGCAGGAGATAGATTTTGCGGGGATTGCGGTTTTGATATCCTCTCCCCGGAGCAATCAGCCAAGGGTACTCCTGCCCAAACAAGCCGGCCAAAGCCAACTCCGTCGCCGCTTGTTGACAAGCAAACTCCAGCGCAACAAACGCCACAGGCGCCACAAGCAGCGCCGGGAGGACGGCAGGTAGGCGCTCAAACGCCGGTGGCGGGTAATAGTGCTAACCTGGGTGTTAATAGCGGCGGGAATAAAAATGCTTTGCTCATTATGATCTCCCTGCTGGTATTATTGTTTGTAGCCGGAGGCGGGATATATTGGTGGTTGTCCCGGGGAGAGGACCCGTCACGGGTGGCATCGACCCCCGCAACCCAAAATAACCAAACCGCAACTACCGGCGGGCAGGCGGCCACACCGGCTCCAGCCCCTGCCCCAGCTCCGGCTCCGACCCCGGTTGTTGACCTGAGCCGGGCCTCCACCTACCTGTCGGAACCCGGCCTCAAGTGCACCTTCTTTGTGAATTACCCGGATGGAATGTCGGGAGTGGTGGAGCGTTTCAGCGCCCGGGTAGTTTCCCATGAAGCGGTGCGGGTGAGTGAGGTGGAAACTGGTGTGGAGCGGGGTGAGGCCTTCGGTTATGGGTTTCATTATGTAGAACGGGCGGATGGGACCTATTACATTTTAGATCAAACTCCCGATGAGATATTCCCGGTCTTAAAGAATAATTTAACCGTGGGGCAAACCTGGAACTATCAGGATAATTACGGTAATATCACCTGGACCGTGGCGGATATGGGGGTAGACTTGAACTTGGGTTTTGCCACCTTTGAGGATTGCCTGCTGGTGAAGGAAGACAACCAGGCGGTGGGATTTCAATCAATCACTTATTATGCACCGGGACGGGGGAGTGTCATGGTTATCGATCCCGGTGGGGCGACCGAGTATTATAAAATGACCGCTTTTAACCGGATAGATGCTGCCCAGGCGGCACAAACAGTAATAAAGTGGTCTCCTAATTACGCGGCGATTAAGGATGACCGTACCCAGTATCAGTAGCAGCGATTTCAACATATTTGTGTACCAGCAGGTGTAAACAGAGGGGGACTTGGGATGCCGTTTGCTTCAGGCCGGATGGAATATTGGCGGCGTATCGTCTTGTTGTTTGGTATTTTGGTGGGTATCGGGCTGTTCTTTTACGTAACCCCGTCTATAGTCAGCGTTACCGCGATAGATTGGCAAAAGGAGCAGGCCGGCGAGCTCAAATCATTTAGCGGGTATATTTCTAACGAGAAAAAAAGGCTCAATCAGCTGCCCCCGGAGGACTATATTAAGGAAAAATCCGGCGGCAAATTAACCCTGGTTGATGACGAGCAGTGGTCAAACTTTTTCCATGAGGTGCAATTGGCCAGCAACGGGGAGTATGCCCACTCCATCTATGGCAACCGAGTGAGCGAAAAGGACAAGGATGACTTTTGGAAACCCACTGGGCCGGTGCCGGTATTCTTTAACCCGGATGAGTTTCCCTTTGGGCAATGGGGGCTTAGCTTTGAAGAATATGAACAGGTTTATATTAAAGCGGCTCAAGGCGATACCTACCTGCTTTTAAAATACGAAGACTACCAGTCAACGGTATCATCCATGTACTCACCATACAGAGTGGCGCCCGGATGGCTTTATCATCCCTATCGCGTATACGGAATAGGCGTTATGGCAGTTGGGCTGCTGCTTTATATCTTCCTGCCCCGGCGCAAGAACAAACCTGATGACATAACCTATGCCGTGAGCAATCTGACGGCGGGAGACATGGTTGCCGTGATCTTCCTGGTGACTTTTTACGGCCTGCCCTTTTTGATTAACGGCGGTACGGTGCAGTCGCTGACTTATATGTGGCCCATCAGCGCAGCCATGTGGTTTTTGGCGCTGTTCGGTGTGGTGATGTTGTATTATTCCGCCAGGTATGCCTCGTTCCGGATTGAATTAACTAAAGACGCCCTGTACCTGATCACTTATAAGGGTGTGCGGGAGCTGCGCTTTGCAGAAATAGAATCGGCCGGTCTGGTTACCTTAAGAAACCCGGGCTGGTTTCGCAAGCTTTTTATGGCGCTGGCACTATTTTCATTTTTTGGCGGGCGCAGTTCACCGCAACCGGTTGGCAGTGCTGTACTGGCAGCAACCGCGGCTTACGGCGGCCTGGAGCTTGGCAATCAAGGGCGGCCCTTGTATATTTGGTATGCAGATCAATGGGGCGGCACCATAATAAAAAATTTCAACCGGGTGACGGATGCCATCCGGTCAGCCGGAATAAAAGTTAACCAAGAGCCAAGAGAAATTGAGGGGTTTTCGATGTTCATGGAAGGGTTTTAAACAGCAAGTTGCAAATGATCATCGGGTAAATAAAGATAATTTTTTACAGCAAAGGAGGAGCAAAATGTCAACCGGAATCATTATCCTGGCAATTGTATTGCTGGCCATGGGTGTGTTTTTTATCGCCACCTACAATAAGCTGGTGCAGCTGAGGCAAAGGGTCCAAAACGCCTGGTCCCAGGTGGATGTGCAGCTCAAAAGACGCTATGATTTAATTCCCAATCTGGTCAATGCGGTCAAAGGATATGTCCAGCACGAGAAGGATACCCTGGAAAGTGTAACCCAGGCTAGAAATATGGCCATTAAGGCCGGCAATATGACAGAGCAAGCTCAAGCCGAAAATATGTTGAGCGGGGCTTTGAAGTCCTTGTTCGCGGTGGCTGAGGCCTATCCCGAACTAAAGGCCAATACTAATTTTATCCAGCTGCAGTCCGAGCTCAGCGATACCGAGAACAAAATATCCTTCGCCCGCCAGTTTTACAATGACACGGTGCAGATTTTTAATACGAAAATCGAAATCTTCCCGAACAACCTGTTTGCCGGTATGCTTGGTTTCCGGATGGTTGATTACTTCACCCTCCAGGGGGAAGCTGAAGCCAGGCAGAATGTAAAAGTCAGTTTTTAAAGGAGCTTAAAGTTCATGAAGAGAAACGACAGGCGATGGCTTAAACTTAAGAGCGGTCTATTCATGATCCTGTTAGGATTGCTGCTGCCGCTGGTTTTTGCTGAACCTGCCCGGGCAGATCGCAGTTTTACCATGCAGCAGGTGGTGGTCGAAGCCGAAGTATTGTCGGATTGCTCCATGCAGGTTACGGAAAGGCTGACTGTTGATTTTTCCGGCCAATGGAACGGCTTTTTTATCACTATCCCCCGTAGCGATTCGCCTGTTCAGAACGTGACGGTTTCTGAGAACGGCCGGCCTTATACCTTTAATCCGGAAACTAAGTACGGTCCTCCCGGCACTTACCTCATTAAAAATGAAAGCAATAAAACGACCATCGATTGGAGTATCAATGCCAAGGACGAGCAGCGCGTCTTTGATATATCCTACCGTGTGGTCAACGCTGTTAAGGTGCACAGCGACGTGGCCGAGCTTTACCGCAAATTTATCGGTTCAGACAACGCCCAAAGGATCCGGGAAGTATTGGTAAACTTGAAGCTGCCGACGGGAGCCGCAAACTACGAACAGGGCAAAGATATCCTAATCTGGGGTCACGGGCCGCTTAACGGTGAAGTTAATTTCACCGCCCCTGATGCTGTGGCCTGGCAGGTCAAAAACCTTGGCCCCTATACTTTTGTTGAGGGACGTGTAGTCATGCCTGCGGCGCTTTTTTCCGGCGCGCCGGCTGAAGCCTACACCGGAAAAACAGCTCTTGCCGGTATACTTTCTGAAGAAAGCGACTGGGCTAAAGATGCCAATCGTCAAAGATGGCAGGCGCGGGCGGAAATTGGCGGGGCTGCAGCTATTGTATTGCTTGCCCTGGGGATTGCCTTTCTCCTGTGGCGCAGATACGGGAAAGCCTATTCCACGCAGTTTGACGGTCCCTACTACCGCGAATTGCCCGGTCAGTACAGCCCGGCGGAACTCAGCGTTCTCTGGAATTATAAAAAGATTAAAGCTCAGGATTTAACCGCCACAATAATGGATTTAGCCCGGCGCAGGTTCCTTTCTATTGAGGAAGAAAGACAAGAGGTGCGTAAAATGCTGGGCACCAGGGAAGTCAAGACCTATCGCCTCACCTTCCTGCCGGCGCCTGAGCCTGCCTCTCTCAGAAAGCCGGAGGAGGCGGTTTTGCGTCCCCATGAGCGGGACTTGCTGGATTATCTCGAGAAAACCATTGCCGGCGGCCGCGGTTTTGTTTACTTAAGCGATATAGAACAATATGCGAAGAAAAATGGCCGGGCCTTTTATGACTTTTGGCGGCAGTGGACGGCGGGTTTAAACAAGCAGGGAGAAGATATGGACTTTTTTGCCCATAGCGACAATATACCCTTAATAACCTTATTAGCCGGGCTGTTGCTCTTTATCCTGGGAACCATGGCCGTTGCCAACACCGAAATGTCCATATTAGGCGCCGCGCTGATATTCGCCGGGGTTGTTGTTGGCCTTGTTCCCCGGTCGTTTAAAAAACGCTCGGCTGCCGGTCAGGAGGATTTTACACGCTGGCAGGCCTTCCGGCGCTTTTTGCAGCATTTTTCTCAGATGGAGCGCTACGAAATACCCAGCCTGATCGTTTGGGAGCACTATCTGGTTTATGCAGTAACCCTTGGCGTGGCCAGGGAAGTAATCAAGCAGTTGGAAATAGTATTTCCCAATATGCAGGACGGAGACTATCATTTTGGCTATGGCTGGTTAAACTATGGCTCCTTGAACAGCTTTCAAGGCCTGCATGATTCCTTTAACGATATAGGAAATGTTGTAGAGCGCTCGGTCAAGTCGGCTCAGGCAGCGGTTAGCAAGTCATCGTCAGGTTCCGGTGGCGGCGGTGGATTCTCCTCCGGCGGCGGTGGAGGCGGGGGCGGCTCAAGCTATGGCGGCCGTTAGATACGGAGCAGGCTCTTTTTAGGAGGGGGATTATGCTTTGTCCGCATTGCGGGGTTGAGTCAGAGCAAAGCGTAAGGTTTTGTATAAGCTGTGGGAGTGCCATGCCGGAAATGGCAGGAAAAGACCCTGTCCGCAAGACATTAACCGGCTATTCACCCCTGATTAATGATCCGGCCTTTGCCAGCTACATAAAGAACTCAAAACGCTGGTCGTATATATTCGCATCGATCCTGGCGCTGATTGTCATAGTGAGTTTTTATATCTATGGCGAAGCCAGTGTGGAAATGGATAACCCCGAAGCGCTTTATATCGGTCTGGTCATCGGCGGTATGTTCCTTGCCATTGCCCTGCTCCAGAGCCTCGGCAGAAACAGGAGCACTACCTGGGACGGCGTGGTGGTCGACAAACAAATTGAGGAAAAAAGACGCAAGCGGCGGTCAGGCAATAATGATGATTACTGGGAGCCGTATGCTATATTTAATGTGGTTATAAAGAAGGATAACGGCAAGCTGTACACTCTAAGGACCGAAGATGACGATACCAAGTTTAATTACTACAAAATTGGCGATAAAGTGCGCCACCATGGCGGGTTAAATTCAATTGAAAAATACGATAAATCAGGCGACGACATGATCTTTTGCAACGCCTGCGCCAGTTTAAATGACATTAAGGATGACTATTGTTTCCGGTGTAAGTGCCCGCTGCTGAAATAATGAAATGATCGAGTCCTGATACCGGCTTCATTTCTATTTTTAAACCTCCAGGATTCATCAGTTTTTCCATCGATCTTCCGGCAGGGTCATTCTCTATTTCCATTGATGGTTACAATTGACACGTATATAAAACTTTGTATAACGGCAAAATTAAAGATATCGGAGGTGATTTATTTGGCGATTTCATTAACTGCCAAAGAAAAAATGCTTTTGCAGGACCAGAAAGCTCATGAGGAACTTTGTATCCAAAAGTATCAAAATTATTCCAACCAGGCACAGGACCCACAGTTAAAACAACTTTTTAGCTCGTTGGGTGAACAGGAGCAGCAGCACTTAGATTCAGTGAATCAAATTTTAAATGGTCAGCTTCCTAACACTCAACAAAACCAACAAATGGGACAGCAAGCGCAAGGAATGGGACAGCAAGCGCAAGGATATCAGCAAATTCCCGGGCAAGGCGCAATGGCAAATGCAATGGCCAATCAAGC
>JAQVOX010000131.1 GCA_028702435.1 Desulfotomaculaceae bacterium
CACCAGCCAGGAGGGCGGCGCAAGAAATAACATCCGCGTTCATATGCGCCGTATAAACATCAAACATACCAATATTCTGCAGGAACACCAACTGCCCCAGAGCAGCCAGCACGGTGGACAGAATGAGCGCCTTGATTCTGATCAGGTCCACATTAATACCGGCTATCTCCGCTTTTTCATGGCTGGAGCCCACTGCTTTAATTTCCTGTCCGAAGCGGGTATTTAAAAGATAATAAATCATCCCCGCAAATAAGAGGACCACCAGGATCATGAATAAAGGAACTTCTATTTCACCGATTTTAAAAAGCCACAGTTTATCAATGGTGTTGCGGTACATGAATAAATCCACGGCATTGCGCACGCCGATCCCGCGTGATAGGATTATATCTTCATTTATAACCGGGATAAAAGTGCCGAAGCCCACCAAAAAAACCATCTGGTAGATGCTGTTGGCCAAAAAGCCGATAATGATGGTGACAATCATCTCCTTCCCTTTGACCCGGTTCAAAACATAGCCGATGGCCAGTCCCGCCAGTAAGGAGAAGAGAATGCTCAGGAAAATAACCAGCAATATGCCGGCCACGCCGGCCACCTGGTAATTGATCACAAACAGCAGGGCGGTTTGGGTGCACATGGCGCCTACAATAACGGCAAAATTCAGCCCCATGCCGGCCACTACCGGAATTACCAGCGACAACACCAGGATCCCGTCGCGAATAAACCTGGTGATTACCTGGTTGAGCACAAAGACGCCGGAAAGCCCGGAAAATTGCCAGGCCCCAAAAGACAGAAGTAAGAACACGATGGGTACAACGAGCTCAATATTAAAAAATTTATCTGACTGTGCGTTAATCTTCAATGGCCGATCCCCCGCTGCCGCTCCCGGTACAATAAAGCATAGAGTATGATGCTGTAGGTAATCATAGTCCGCAAAATTTCCGTTATCTCAGGAATCAGTATCTCATTGGCGATCGGTACGGTGAAAAGATAGATAGTCTGCAGCAAGTAGGCGCCCAGTACCGCCTGGAAGATAAAAGCCCTTTTGCCGTTGCTGCCACCGATTAAAACTGCCGAAATAGCAGGAAAGTACATGGCCAGCGGCGCGTCGTAAAGCTGAATAAACCCGTAGCTTTGCGTGTAAACACAAATGCCGATACCGGCAATGATGGTGGATAGGATGATCGCCAACAGGCGGGCGCCGGCGATATCAATGCCCGACAGCCTGGCGAAGGCTTCGTTTTCCCCGGTGGCCATAGCTGCCCGCCCGGCTTTAGTCCGAAAAAACAGGTACAAGCCCAAACAAATTAGGCTGTAGAAGCCCAAAAGCCCCAGAGGAATTTCCAAGGCGCCGAGTTTAACCAGGCCAAAATCGTCCAGGATATTATAAAAATAAGGCTCCAGAGTGATTTTCGGGCGCAGGCCTTGGCCACCGATGGGATAAAGCATTTGCCTGTTTTGAAAGGGCGCCAGGGTCCAAAAATAATTCATCAACGGGATCAGGGAAAGGCCGATAAAAGTACCGGCAATTTCCTCCCGCCCCTTGACCCTGTTTAAGATCAGCCCGTAAATCCAGCCGAGAATGCTGCAAATCGCCACGCTCAACAATAAAGACATAAAAAATCCGGGCCACCCGGCCAGCCTGAAATTGACGGCGATGCACATACCGATTAGGCCCCCGGTAATGCCCACGGGCAGGCCAAAGTTCATACCCGCACCGGCATTCAACATGGGAATCAGCGACAGCACCAGCACCCCGTTCATTACCAACTTGATCAAGGACTCGTTGAATAAGCCGGCTAAATCCATCTTTAAAAAATAGGCCAGGCCCAGTAAAACAGCTAAAAATATGAGAATGATGATCTGGGGCGGTTTGATGCAATCGGTATTGATCATTAATTACCTTGTTCACCTGCCAATGCCAGTCCGAACTCGACCTCCGGGGAGTCAGGTGCTAAGATCTTAAAGACCTTACCCTCCACCAGCACGGCGATCCGGTCGCACACTCTTTTTAATTCGTCCAATTCACTGGACGCAATTACAATCGTGGTCTGTTTGGTTCGGTTGAGGTCAATCAAAAGCTTTAGTATTTTTTCTTTGGCCGAGATATCGATACCCCTGGTTGGCTCCGCCACAAACAACAATTTGGGATCCACGGTCAGTGCTCTGGCCATGCAGACTTTTTGCTGGTTCCCGCCGCTTAATTCCCTGATTTTTTGTTTGATGGAAGTGCACTTGATCTCTAACTCGTCCACCAGTTGGCCAACATGAAGGTCCGCCTTTTTTTGATCTAGAAACCCGAAAGGCCAGACCATATTTTTAGCAAACAGGTTTTTTACCTGGTTGCCCGTGAAAATAATATTATCCGCCAGTGAGTGCTCCGGGAGGATGCCCAGGCCTTGCCGGTCATCCGGCAGCACATAGATACCTTTGAGGATATTGGCCTTGGCGTCCATTTGGTCTATTCTTTGATGCTCAAAGATAACCTCCCCGGCTGCGGGATACAGGCCCATCAGGCCATACCCCAAAGCTAGCTTGCCATGTCCGGAAAGGCTGGTCAATCCCAGTATTTCACCTTCAAAAACAGTCAGGTCCAGTCCTTTTAGCGCTTCACCCGGCATGTCCACGGAGAACTGCTGAAAACTAATTACCGGGCGGGTGTTTAAATCCCTTGTAGGGGCGATTGCCTTGTTTACCTTGTGCCCAATCATATCCCGAGCCAGACGGCTGATGGATATTTCCCCTTTGTTGTACTGGGAAACGACTCTCCCATCCCGCAGCACGGTGACCCGGTCACAGATATGAGCTACCTCCTCCAGCCGGTGGGAAATAAATATAATCCCTAACCCGGCTTGCGACATCTCCATCAATACTTCGATCAGTTTTAAGCCGTCCCTCTTGCTGAGCACCGCGGTGGGCTCGTCCAATAACAGCAATTGTAAATCGCGGCGGTCTATTTCCCGGGCCAGCTCCACAAATTGTTTGGTGTTGGTGGCGAGGTTGATTACCTTAATCCCGACATCCACGTCGAGGCCCAGCTTATGCAATATCTGCGCCGCACCGGCAGCATTGCGCTTGCGGTCAATAAAGGAATATTTCGGGCCAAATAAGCGGTCGGTAAATTTCCAGGTCCTTTCCCGGCCGAGCTTAATATTTTCGGCGATAGTCAAGTCCGGAAGCAAGGCAAATTCCTGGTGGGCCATGCCGATGCCCAAGCGGATGGCCTCCCCGCAGCTTTTGGGATGGATGCGCCGGCCCCGGTACAATATTTCGCCCCGGTAGCTGCCGGTCTCCCGGACGATTGGATTGCCAAATAAAATATTCATCAAGGTGCTCTTGCCTGACCCGTTAGCACCAACGATACCGTGTATTTCACCTGCTTTAACCGACAGGTCGATATCGATTAAAGCCGGCACACCGTGATAGGCTTTGCTCAGCTCTTTAATTTCTAAAATATTTTCCATAGCACATCATACCTTGTCCGTTCTTCCTTGTACATCTACAGGATCGGGCTAAACAAAATTTGTCATTTAATATTTAATTGGATAAGCAAGCAGGCTGCCCCGGATTAAGACAGCCTGCTTAAACTCTTAATTATAAACCGCGCCGAAGTAGATCGCCGGGCAATGCTCCTTTTAGATAAAGATAGATACTGCCCTTAATGCTGTGCTTCTGTGTACAGGCCATGCTTAAAGCAACTGAGCAAAGTCAGAGGCATCCGAATCTAAACCATTGCCCTGGCTCTCCCCTAGTACAAGATGGAATCCATGATCATGACATTATAGTTTTGGAGCTCCGAGCCGGCTGCCGCGGGCTTAAACTTGCTGAAGGAGACGCTATGTCCCGTAACCTCTTTGGCAAACTGATTTAACTGCTGCACACTATTGTAGTCAAAGCCGGGGTCTTCGATCATTTTTTTGGCTAACTCAACCGCATACTGGGGTATGAAAACAGTCACCGGCATCGGCCAGCCGCCCAACCTGTTGGTCATTCCCGCGGCTTGTGATTTCTCCCGGATCATGTTGTTGATTTTGTCAAAGTCCCAGGCATCTTCATTGGAAATTTCCAGGGCCATCACGGTGGGATAGGCCTGCGTCGGGGTGGGGCAGCATTGCTCCGCCACCAGGAACTTTAATTTCAGTGCTTCATCAATAATCACATCATACATCGGGCAGTTTGTGCCGAAAATGTTTGTGTCCGTACCGTATTTGCCGATTTGGCGGGGAATATCCTCCCTTAAGAACTGCAGCATGGGGCCGGTACCATCACCGGTTTGCGGGTCCGGGGTAACCACTTCCACCCACTGCATACCCAATTCCTTTGCGGTCTTCTCCATCATATCTTTTCTTTGCGCGATCACTTCTTTGGCCAGGTGGGTGGGGAAGGAATAGTGAATTATCGTTTTTGCTCCCATGCTTTGAGCCTTGCGGGCAATTGTCTCTCCCCTCTTTACCCAATCCGTATCTAAATTGATATCCACATACTTGGACATCAGCACCGGGTCATCCCAAATCGGCGCCGTCATGGTAATAATGTCCGGTCTCATTTCTTCCACTCTTTGGAGGGCAGGCAGTAAGCCCGCTTGCCCGGAAATGACGATAATGGCTTTCATTTTCGGGTCATCCGCCAGGGAAGTGATCTGGCTGATACCGGTCTCGATCTCAGTTGAAAAGTTTTCCGGCAGGGTAATGTGCTTGACCATGCCGGGGTATTTTTTAGCCATCATGTCGGCTGCCCTGAACTCGTCTTCACTGGTCGACAGCGTTGGTGTCACGACCCCAATCTTGTAATCAACGGTCTCTTGACCGGTTGTTTGGGCGGCCTGGTTCCCGCACCCGGCTAAAATACAAATACCTACCGCCATTATTACTACTAAGGCTAAAAATTTTTTCTTCATTATATTCCCCATATTCCTCCCCCTTTTCTTTATTTAACTGATTCATAAATGATGATCTTGAACCCGAGCCCCCTTAAAAAGTTTAATTAATAAACTATTTCCTTATTATGTTTCCTTGTACATGCTCACTAAATTATAGATATAAACACCATATATGTCTAATAAATAAATTTTATTCAATTGTCCTTTACTATGCATTTACTTAATACATTTTCTTTAAACGAACTCTGCCCTACCAGGTTAAGCCGGAAATACC
>JAQVOX010000132.1 GCA_028702435.1 Desulfotomaculaceae bacterium
CCCTGCACGGCGAAAAAGTATGAGGCCAGCCGCCCTGAAATGGGGACCGCAAGTTATAAGGATGTGGATTAGGTCCTCACCACCAGGGAGTTGGCTAGAATGCTGAGGCAGTCAGGTATAAAATTTCAGGAGTTGCCTGATGAAGACTACGATACGCTGATGGGAATCTCCAGTGGGGCAGGGGCTATTTTCGGGTCGACCGGGGGAGTGATCGAAGCAGCGGTGCGGACCGCCTATTTCCTTACCTCCGGGCAAGAGCTGGATGTTCTTGACTATGAGGAATTGCGTGGCTTTAGCGGGTTGAAGGAGGCCTGGGTGGAGCTAAAGGGCAGGCCGATTAAGGTGGCTATCGCTCATGGCACCGGTAACGCCAGGGTTTTGATGGATAGATTGAAAGCCGGCGAGCAATTTGACTATGTTGAGATCATGGCCTGTCCCGGTGGCTGTGTTGGCGGAGGCGGGCAACCGATATTCGGCACCAGGGAGCATAAAGAAATTTCTCTGGACTACCGGCATAACCGGGCTGACGCCTTAGATCGCATTGATTATTCGAAAGAATTAAGACGGGCTCACGAAAACCCGGCAGTAAAGAAAATTTATGAAGAATTTCTGGGGCGCCCATTGGGTGAAATGTCCAAAAAACTACTGCACACTTTTTATACCCCGCGTGGCGAGTTGCCCGGTTTAAATCTGGGTGGGGTAAAAGGCAGCCATGCTGGAAATGTTGAGTAAAAAAGCCAGGCTTCAGTCTTAATCTACGAGGGTTAACTTACGAAAAAAAAGCCACCTGTTGATTAGGGCGGCTTTTTTTGTGAAGTTTTGACACCGGTTGCAGGAATTCTTTATAATACAAAGAAATAATTTGGTATCTAAAACGCTGCATTTTATGGTAGAGTACTATTTGTTTATTGTGAAAATATTCTTGAAAGGGGAAAACAGTGGATTATAGCTTGATTAGCAACCATATCATTTTTGATATTGATGAAATAATTGAAGTGCTAGAGGATTTTATTGATGAGTATGTGCTTATAGAGCATTATTACGAAGATCAATTAATGGAAGCACATATTATTTATTTTGAAGATATTGAGCTTGACTATGAGGTTGGGGAGGCAGTAAAGTACTTTAAGAAAAACTATGTCAAGGAAGAGTCTTATGATGAGGAGTTTACATCTCTTTTGCGAAACAACTTTGCCAGTAGTTTGTTTATCAATGGATCGCTTGTTGAAATAGAAATAGAAAGCGGGCGGATAGCGGGTTTTATCGGGAGTCGTGGTGAACTGATCTTGCGGACCGGGCTAGACAGCTATGTTTTATCTTCAGTATTTAAATTGACTATTCCACCGGAGAATGTTCCGGTGCTTTTGCATGCTGTTACAAAGGCGCTTAAGAATATCCATAATGAAATTACCGATAGCAAAATTGAAAAAGAATCTTTTGCTATGGTTTCAGGTGTATGTTTGATGGCCATATCGAAGTTAAACGAGCTTCCCATAAATGAATATGAGCTAAATCTTTCCCATGATGAGATGCTTCTATTAGGTTTAGCCTTAAATATTTCGGCAGAACATGCTGATAAAAATACGCAAGGGGTAATCAGGTCAATTATGGGACAGATAAAATCATATTTTCCGGAAATTGAACATATATCGCCGGAAAGCTTTGACCCCCCGCCTAATATGGGCCAGATCCTGGATTTTAAAAGGCCTGAAACGCCCTAATGGATTTTGAAGATGGTTTTCATTACTATTTGTGCCGCCGGCGACAGCGGCGGAATGGAGAATTTTTATGACTATTGATCTAAGAATAGTAAAGGCCAAAGACCCGTTAGTAAATCGGATATTAAAAAGGAATAATAGTGAGCATGGGGTTATAGCGACTCAGGTGGCCCAGATTTTAGCTTCAGTACAGGCCGAAGGGGACGAAGCCGTTTGCGAATTTACCTGCCGTTTTGGCGGGGCCAGGCTTTCACCCGGAGAGCTGAAGGTAACTAAAGAAGAAAAGGCAGCAGCCTACCGGTTGGTGGAGGACAGCTTTCTTGATGCGATCCGCCTGGCCCTGGATAATATTACTACTTTTCACCGCAAGCAGTTGCAGCAGTCCTGGTTTGAGTCAGGTAACCGGGGAGTTATTTTGGGACAGATGCTCAGACCGCTGAAACGGGTGGGTATCTATGTTCCCGGGGGCAAGGCCGCCTATCCCTCATCAGTGCTGATGAATGCTGTTCCGGCCAAGGTAGCCGGGGTCAAGGAAATTTGCATGGTTTCGCCGCCGGATCAAAATGGAGCGTTAAGTCCCTGGACTCTTGTAGCGGCAGCTGAGGCCGGTGTAGACGAGATTTATAAGATCGGGGGAGCCCAAGCGATAGCGGCGCTGGCCTACGGGACGGCTACCGTGCCCAAAGTTGATAAAATCACCGGTCCCGGTAATATTTATGTAACTCTGGCTAAACAGCAGGTTTATGGACAGGTAGACATCGATATGCTGGCCGGGCCCAGCGAGGTACTGGTTATTGCCGATGATACGGCCAACCCTGTGTTTGTAGCCGCCGACCTACTGTCCCAGGCCGAGCACGACGAGTTAGCCTCTGCCGTATTGCTTACCCCCAGCGTGGATCTAGCCCACAAGGTTAAGGCCGAGGTGATTAGGCAGGCTGCAAATACCTGCCGGCAGGAGATCATTCAAAAGGCATTGGAAAATAACGGGGTAATCGCCATTACCGATGATTTAGAGCAGGCCTTTAACCTGTCCAACCAGTTTGCTCCGGAACATCTGGAGCTGATGATTGCTGAGCCCTTTCAATGGCTTTCCCGGGTCGAAAATGCCGGGGCGGTATTCCTGGGGCGCTACTCACCTGAGCCGGTAGGTGACTATCTGGCCGGGCCAAACCACATTCTGCCGACAGGGGGTACGGCGAGGTTTTACTCTTCTCTCGGGGTGGACAGTTTTATGAAAAAAACCAGCCTGATTGCCTATACCCAAGCTGCCCTGGATGAAACCGGCAGCGCTATAGTTAAGCTGGCCGAAGTGGAAGGGCTTACTGCCCACGCCAACGCTGTAAGGGTTAGAATGCAACAAGACTAAACGGGGGTGAATGATTTGAGCGGACCGCGCCAAGGTATGGTAAGCCGTAAAACAAGTGAAACAGAAGTTAACCTTTCCATCAACCTGGATGGTACCGGGAAATTCCAAATACAGACCGGGCTGGCTTTCTTTGACCACATGCTTCAGCTTTTTACCAGACACGCCTCTTTCGATTTTGATTTGGTGGCTCAGGGAGATCTAGCTGTGGACGGACACCATACCGTTGAGGATGTGGGGATCTGTCTTGGGTTAGCGCTTAAGCAGGCCCTGGGTGATAAATATGGAATTAAGCGCTATGGCCACGCGATCATACCGATGGACGAAGCGCTGGTTATGGCCGCAGTGGATTTGAGCGGGCGGGGGTTTTTGGCCTTTGACGCGCCACTGCCGGCTCAAAAGGCCGGAGACTTTGAGACCGAGTTGGTAGATGAATTTTTAAGGGCACTGGCTATGAATGGAGAGCTTACCCTACATATCCGCATGCTGGCCGGTAAAAACACCCACCATATTATTGAAGCAATCTTTAAGGCGCTGGGGCGTTGTCTCAGTGATGCTGCCGGAGCGGGCGCCGGAGTTGGTATACCATCCACTAAAGGTGTCCTGTAAAATAATTATGGAAGCCCTAATCCGGCCGTGACCTGGAGTTCGCTTTACCTCTATTGTTGGGAGTGGGAATGTTTACGGTGGGTTTAAAAATATTGAACAACTTGGGAGGTTGAAGGATGTTAATTATTCCAGCTATTGATTTGCGTGCAGGGAAGTGTGTCAGGCTGGTCGAAGGCAAATTAGAGAAAGAAACTGTATATTCAGATGATCCGGTGGCGATGGCTGTGCACTGGCAGGAACAAGGCGCTAAGTGGCTGCACGTGGTGGATCTTGACGGCGCCTTTGCCGGCGCCCCCCAAAACCTGGATGTAATTAGCGGGATCCTGGCTGCTGTTGACATACCGGTACAGGTAGGCGGTGGTATTAGAAGCTTGGATATTATCAACCGGCTCCTGGAATTGGGAGCGGCACGGGTAATCCTGGGGACAGCGGCCATTTTAAAGCCGGAAATTGTAACCGAGGCCTGCGACAAGTATGGGGAGGCTATATTAGTCGGTATCGACGGGCGTAATGGCCGGGTGGCCATTGAGGGCTGGGGTATGACGGTGGACAAAAGTACTCTGGAATTAGCTCAAGACATGCAGGCTAGGGGCATCAAAAGAGTTGTGTTTACAGATATCAGGCGTGACGGTACGCTGCAGGGGCCAAACCTTGAGGCTACCGGGGAATTGGCCCGGGCCACGGGTTTAAAAGTAGTAGCTTCGGGTGGCGTTTCCAAACTTGACGACCTGAAAGAAGTCAAAAAATTAGAACCGCTGGGTGTGGACTCAGTGATTATGGGTAAGGCGCTGTATGCCGGGACGGTAACTCTAAAAGAAGCGCTGGCCATAGCCGCCCAGGAAGAAGTGGAGTAGTTGTAAATGCTGCAAAAAGCATTATTCCTTGTTTGAGATATCGCCGGTGAGAGAGTGTTCAAGGAGACAAATTGTGGTGAGGATATAGAAAAATTGTTGCGTTTATGGAGGTAAATCATGGAACTAAGTGATTTGAAATATAATGAGGCGGGACTGATCCCTGCTATAGTTCAGGATGCTGATACAGGAGATGTGCTGATGCTGGCGTATATGAACCAGGCCTCGTTAGAAAAAACGCTGGTTACCGGGGAAACCTGGTTCTGGAGCCGCAGCCGGCAGGTTTTCTGGCATAAGGGAGAGTCTTCAGGAAACGTCCAGCAGGTCAGAGAATTGTACTATGATTGTGACCGGGACACGCTTTTAGTTAAAGTGGAGCAACAGGGGGCAGCCTGTCACGAAGGTTACCGAACCTGTTTTCACTACCGGATGGAGAAGGATGGAAAGGTGACGGTGGTTGGGGAAAAGATGTTTGACCCGGATGAGGTTTACGGAAAGTAATCCTGACCCCGGTGTATGCTGTTGTGTTACACAAATAAGCAATAACCCGTTGTTAGCCATATAGGTGAAAA
>JAQVOX010000023.1 GCA_028702435.1 Desulfotomaculaceae bacterium
CAAACTTTATACTCGGGGACCTTGGAAACCGGATCCCGGGCTGGGTTGGTCAACTTATTAATCGGCACAGCCGGGTAATTGAAGGAAGTGTACACCATACCCGGCGGTACGGTATTGGCAATCCTGGATGCAACCTCTACCTGGCCGCGACGGGACGCCACTCTTACCCTATCCCCATCACAGATGCCGAGCCTTTCAGCATCGACCTCATTGATTTCCAAGTATTCTGTCGGATAAAACACCTCCA
This sequence comes from Desulfotomaculaceae bacterium, assembly GCA_028702435.1. Classification (GTDB taxonomy): domain Bacteria; phylum Bacillota; class Desulfotomaculia; order Desulfotomaculales; family Pelotomaculaceae; genus MVQL01. Next base: position 248 of record JAQVOX010000023.1, read on the forward strand.
TGGCGCCGGTACGCTGGGTCATCGTGCCGGTGTGATAGTGGTATCTTCTGCGGCCCGTATTGAGCACAAATGGATACTCCCGATCCGGCAGTTCGTCAGGAGGAATGTGCTCAACCGCATGGAACTTACCCAGGCCACGTGTAAATTTGCCGGCGTGCAGGAACTTGGTGCCCGGATGTTCGGGCGTTGGACAGGGCCACTGTAGGCCGCTTTCCTCTAAACGGGCAAAGGAGATTCCGCCAAAAGAAGGCGTGACTCCGGCAATCTCAGCCATAATGTCCCCGGGCGAGTCGTAGCTCATCTGGTAGCCCATGGCTTTTGCCACCATACAGAGGATTTCCCAGTCAGGCTTGCTATTACCTACCGGCTCAATGGCCTTGCGCACACGCTGGACTCTGCGCTCGGTGTTAGTGAAGGTGCCGTCTTTTTCCGCGAAGCTGGCCGCGGGAAGCACTACATCAGCCAGTTGTGCCGTCTCGCTTAGGAAAATATCCTGCACCACCAAAAATTCCAGGTCGTCCAGGGCGTGAACGACGTGATTAGCGTCCGGGTCGGCCAAAACAGGGTCTTCACCCAAGATATAGATGCCCTTAATTTCCTTACCCGCCGCGTCGATTAATTCACCAACAGTCAGGCCCGGTTTGTCCGGGAGTTGATCCACCTGCCAGGCTGCGCTAAATTTAGCCCGGTTGGCTTCAACATTCACCGGCTGATAGCCGGAAAAGACATTGGGCAATGCCCCCATATCACAGGCCCCCTGGACATTGTTCTGACCACGCAAGGGGTTAATACCGCTAGAGGGCTTGCCAATCTGTCCGGTAAGCAAGGACAGGTTAGCAATAGCCAGGACATTATGGGCGCCGCAGATGTGCTGGGTGAGGCCTAGGGTGTAAAGGACAGTCGCGTTTTTTGCTAAAGCATAGCCCCTGGCCACTTCCCGGATATTATCGGCAGGCACGCCGGTAATTTCGGCAACATATTCAGGCGTGTAACCGGCTACAGCTTCTTTTAATACCTCGAAGCCTTCGGTGCGTTCCCCGATGAATTCTTTGTTCAATAGTCCCTCTGCAATGATCACATGAGCGATGCCGTTTAATAGCGCAATATCAGTGCCGGATTTAATTTGCAGGTGATATCCGGCTGACTTGGCTATATCTGTATTCCGCGGGTCAACCACAGCCAGGGCAGCTCCTTTGCGGACAGCCTTTTTTACCTGAAGGCCCACAATCGGGTGAGCATCAAATGTATTCGTGCCGACAGCAAGAATAAAGTCTGTATCAGAAATTTCTTGAATGCTGTTGGTCATAGCACCGCTGCCAAATGCCGCCCCCAAACTGGAGACAGTGGGAGCGTGTCAGAGGCGGGCGCAATGGTCTATATTGTTAGTACCGATCACGGCGCGGGTAAACTTGCTCATTAAATAGTTTTCTTCATTGGTACAGCGTGCCGAGGAAAGAACGCCGATAGCGTCAGGACCGTATTTCTTCTTTAAGCCTACCAATTTTTCAGCGACCAGGCTGATGGCCTCATCCCAGGTGGCTTCCATAAATGCACCGTTTTCTTTAATCAGCGGTGTTTTCAGCCGGTCCGGGTGGTGGATGAAGCCGGCGCCGAAACGGCCCTTGACGCACAGTGCTCGGCCATTTACGTCACCGTCGGTAGAAGTAACCCCAATTACTTTGCCGTTCATGACGTTTAAGTCGAAGGTGCAGCCGACGCCGCAATAGGGGCAAGTAGTCCGTACCTTTTCCACTTCCCAGCGGCGGCCCTTGCCAAGCATTTGTTTTTCGGTCAGGGCGCCTGTCGGACATACCGCAACGCAGTTGCCGCAAAAAACACAGTTGGAATATTCCGTTGTGCTTAAAGGGTAATCCATTGCCGGGGTTACTTTAGCGTCAAAACCCCTGTAAGCAACACTGATCGCGCTGTTGGCCTGGATCTCCTCGCACGCCTGTACACACTTGCCGCACATAATACATTTGTTCAAATCCCTGACAAGGAAGGGGTTGTCGTCTTCAATTGGATACCGGTGCTTTTCGCCCGCAAAAGCGCCAAAATCTACGCCGTAATTATAAGCATATTGCTGCAGGCGGCACTCGCCGCTTTTGTGGCAGTTCAGACAGTCAGCCGGATGGTTAGCTAATAAAAGTTCGAGATTAGTTTTCCGGGCTTTTATAACTGCGGGAGAGGCAGTATAGACAACCATGCCATCGGCGGCCTCAGTTACACAGGAGGCCGGTAAGTTGCGCATACCCGGGATCTCCACCACACACATGCGACAGGCGCCTGGTTTACTTAGCTCAGGATCGTAACATAAAGTGGGGATTATAATTCCCACATTTTCGGCAGCATCCAGTACTGTAGTGCTTTTAGGCACAGTGACCTGGACGCCGTCAATGGTAAGAGTAACTTCTGCCATAAGATAATAACCCCCTTAATTGCAACTCCATTTGTAAATATGGGGGGGGCGCAGTCGTTGCCCACTGCGCCCTGGCAGCCGGCTCAGCCACTTAAATGACGATGCTCCGACAGTGCCACGAATGGGAGCTTATTTCATGAGATCTTCCGGAAACTCGCTGCGGAAACAGAAATAATATACAAAACCGACAAAGACCATCCCGCCGATTATGTTACCCAGAGTGACCGGGATCAGGTTCCACACCCATACATCGCTCCAGGTCAAACCTCCATAGGTATGCAATAGTGGGTTCCAGAAACTGGTCGTACCATCAGCAGCTATAACCATTTTATCTGCCAGTCCGGGGAAAATCTGATTGAGCCAGAGGCCGGCCGGCAGAAAATACATGTTGGCCACACAGTGCTCGAAGCCCGTAGCAACAAAGGCCATAATCGGAAACCAAATCCCGAAAAACTTACCGATAAAATCTTTAGCTGTAATACCAAGCATTACGGCAACATTAACCAGGAAGTTACACCCAATACCGGCGAGGAAAACCGACCACATGCCCATATTTCCTGCTGACTTATAGGTAAGCACCTTGCCTGCTGCAATAGCCACCGCATTCAATCCAAAAGCATTTGGCTCCGCAGCTGTAAGATTGCCCTGGGTCAAGGGTCCCCAGACCATCATGTAAGCATAGGCCAGTGAGCCGATTAAGTTTCCGATATATACCCAAAACCAGTTATTCAGCACCTTGCCCCAGCCTACCTTCCCCTGTAAGGCAGCCAGCGGCCCCAACATCGCATCGCCGGTAAATAACTCCATACCGGTGAGCACAATGGCAATGAGGCCGATCGGGAAGACAGCGCCGGAGATAAGCTTTCCAATTCCCGGCCCCAGGTAGGTCGCGGCTGCCGTGCTGCATACTGTTGCCAGCGCAGCTCCTGCTGCAATGTAAGCGCCCGCCATGAAACCACGCAATAAAAGCTGACTAATTGATAAGTTAGATTTGTACCTACCTGCATTACCTGCCAAACATACTGTAACTGCCGGTGGGTTTGCCACAAGATATTCCCCCTTTTTTTGCACATATAATTTTAGCTTTTAATATCAACAGACCTGCCAGATTGTAGGTTAAGCGCTTTGGCAGGGTGAATCCAAAAGGGCTGCGCATACTGAAGCGGGACAATGCTTATCCCTGATATGGGCTTCAAATTCCGGCCTGAAGTAACGCAGCATACTCAGCACGGGACTGGGAGCGGCCTGCCCCAAACCACATAGTGCCGTATTTTTAATAAAGTCACTCAGTCTTTCCAAGTCTTCGATGTCTCTCTCTTGCCCCTTCCCCTCAGTAACCCTCGTAAGTATTTCCAACATCCTTTTCAACCCTTCACGACAGGGAGTACACTTACCACAAGATTCCTCACAGCTAAATTCCATAAAGAACTTGACCAAGTCCACTACGCAAGTGTCTTCATCTATTACACTCAAGCTGCCGGAACCAATTAGAGTTCCTAATTCGGCCACTGATTCATAATCCATACTAACATCAAGATAATCAGCCGGAATAAACCCACCTACGGGGCCGCCCGCAAGCACCGCCTTTAATTTTTTGTTGTTAAGCACGCCGCCACCGATATCATAAATAATTTCCCTTAAAGGCATGCCCATTGGTACTTCGATCAGACCGGGTCTTTTTATCCTGCCGGTCAAAGCAAACACCTTGGTGCCTTTACTCTTTTCCGTTCCCATTGATGCATACCAGTCGCTCCCTTTTAGAATAATCGGAGGTATACTGGCTAATGTTTCCACATTATTAATCAATGTTGGAGCACCCCACAACCCTTTATTGGCTGGAAAAGGCGGCCTCGGTTTAGGTGTGCCGCGGCGGCCCTCAATCGAGGCCAGCAGGGCAGTTTCCTCCCCGCATACAAAGGCGCCGGCGCCAACCCGGATATTTAATTCAAAAGAAAAACCTGTCCCCAAGATGTTATATCCTAAAAACCCGTACTCACGGGCCTGATTAATAGCATGCCGCAGTTTTTCCACTGCCAGGGGGTATTCCGCCCGGACGTAGACATAGCCTTGATCGGCTCCGATGGCATAGCCGGCGATGGCCATCGCCTCAATAACGGAGTGCGGGTCACCTTCTAAAATTGACCTGTCCATAAAAACCCCGGGGACCCCCTCGTCTCCGTTGCACACCACATATTTTTGCGCCCCTTGGGCCTTGTTGGTAAATTCCCACTTAGAACCGGTTAAAAACCCGGCTCCCCCCCGGCCACGCAAGCCGGAGTCCTTTATTTCATTGATTACTGCTTCCGGTGACATGCCGGACAAAACCTTGGCTAATGCAAAATAACCTTCATTAGCGATATATTCCTCAATATCTTCGGGATTAATAAAGCCCGCGTTACGCATGGCAACCTTGATCTGTTTGGATAAAGAAGGTTGATCCTTCATAAAAGGAATTGGTTTGTTGGTATCGGTATCCCGGTAAAGCAACCTTTCCACGACCCGCCCTTTAAGCAGGTGCTCGCTCACGATTACTGCAGCATCTTCAGCCTGAACCCGGCAGTACATTACTCCTTCCGGATATACCACAATAAGCGGTCCCTGTTCACAGAAGCCCATACAACCGGTTTCCACAACTTTAATCTCTTCCTCAAGCCGGTGCCTTTTGATTCCTTCTAAAATAGCTTCTTTAACAGGGTGACACCCCAATGTAACACATGCAGATCCCGCACAAACCAAAACATGTGCCCGGTAACAACGCATATTTGAACCCCCCCTTCACTATTTTAACTAGCTTTCTGACCCAGTACCCAATCCTCAACAACCTGACCGTTAATAACATGATCGACGACGATCCGCCGGACTTTTTCCTCGTCTAAATCACCGTAAATAACCTGAGGGTTACCTGGCTTAATTACTTCGAGCATGGGCTCATGATCGCATATCCCGGCGCAGCCTGCCTGGGTGATAATAACGCCGGAAATATTTCGTTTATCCATTTCATCAATCATTGCCATCATCACATCCCGCGCCCCCGCAGCTATTCCACAGGTCCCCATTCTTACTACGATTGTTGTTTTACCACCGTATTGCCGTTCTTTGATTTTTTCCAGCACGATTTCTTTAAACTTTACCAACTCATTAACGGACTTGATTTTTTTCATCGTCAATCACCCCGGTTTAATTACTCAATACAATCAGCCAGTTTACTCTTTTCTTTAAGCGCTTTAACAATTTTTGTGACAAGTTCAGGCTCCATCCTGCCGTGCGGCTCGGAATTGATGGAAATATTCGGGGCCACGGCACAAGCCCCTAAACACCTGATTAAGCCAAGTGAAAACATGTTGTCTCCGGTAGTATCCTGCGGCTTAATCCCCAGCTCTTTTTCAAAACTCTTCAAAATAAACGGCGCACCCCGCAAATGACATGCCGTGCCATTGCAAACAGAAATCTCATATTTACCTTTTGGCTTTAACGAAAACAGGTGATAAAAAGTAATTACATCATAGACAGTGCTCAAAGGGACCTTCATCTTTTCGGAAATAACCACCTGCACTTCTTTGGGCACATACCCGTAATTCTTCTGAACCCAATACAATACCTCGATTAGATCCTCTTTTTTTCCCTCATGCGCGGCGAGCACTTTTTCCAGCTCTGCTTCCAGGCCACAACGGCACTTAGTAGTCGCTGCTTCCATTTTCTTTCACCTCTCTCTTTCACCTCAATTGAAAAATTTATTGCGATATAATGTTACTTTGTACGATGCCTTGCTTGTTTCACTCTTTTCACCCTTCAACTGTAAATTAATTAATGTTGCAATATAATTTTGCAAGGTTCGTGCCACTAACATTAATAATTTCCGGTAAAAAAATGCACACCCCCAAAATCAAGAGACGCCTTGCCAATCACCGACTGGCCCCTCATGGAAAGGAAAAATGATTTCTTACTAAAGGCCCATCCAGACCGCAAACCAAAAGTAATTACGACAAAAAAACGGCAGCCGGCCGAAAAATTGGCCGGCTGCCGTCAATGATTTACTCTCAGTGCTTTTCATTTCGATGGTAGCGCAATACCCTGGGACTGATATTAAGCGCTTTTGCCGCTTCAGTTTGGTTATTGCCGGTTTTAACCAGGGTATCTTCAATAACCTGCCGGGCTAACCAGGCGACCTCTTGCCCCAGTTTTTTCTCAAGCTCCAACAAATCTATGCTTTCCTCGCTCAATATTACCCTAAGCAGCCTCTGGCTCCAAGCCCGCAGCACATTGCTATCGTTGGCCTTCGCCTCCAAATGCGCCGGAAAATCTTTTCCATCGTGGCCAACGATATGCCTGGGCAAACTCTCCAGACCAAGCAGGTAGCCACTCCTAATCGCCAGAGCACGAGCCGCCACATTGGACAATTCTCTCACGTTACCCGGCCAGGAATAGTTCTGTAGTATGTCCATAGCCTGTTCATTAAATCTAATATTTAAATGTTTCTCATCTTCCGGTAGGTTTTTTTCGATGAAATAGTCGATTAGAGTCGATATATCCATCGGTCTCTCACGTAAAGGCGGGATGTGCAGGTTGACTACATCAAGGCGATAAAGCAGGTCCTCCCGGAAAAGCTTATCCCTTACAGCAGCCCGCAGGTCTTTGTTGGTGGCAGCTAGCACCCGCACATCTGCTTTAAGAGATCTTTCACCACCAACCCGATAAAAATCACCGCTTTCTAAAGTACGCAGCAGCTTTACCTGGATGGATGGGGAGGCATCACCAATCTCATCCAGAAAAAGGGTTCCATGATTAGCCAGTTCAAAAATACCGTGTCTTACCCTCTGGGCGCCGGTAAATGCCCCCTTTTCATGTCCGAAAAGTTCACTTTCCAACAGTGATTCTGTGAGCGCGCCGCAGTTCACACTGATAAAGGGACTGCCGGAACGGGAACTATTGGCATGGATAAATCTTGCCAGAACCTCTTTGCCTGTCCCGGTCTCCCCTTCAATTAACACGGAGATTCTGCGGGCGGCTATTTTTTTACACAATAGGATAAGGTCTTTTAGCGGGCTGTCCTCAGACATAATGATGCTAAATTCGACAGCAAGTTTGCGGAGCTCATTATGGTTATACCACTGTTTGTTATTAACCGACTCTAAGGCCTGCTCCAGCAATAGATCCAGCTCATCCAGTTCCTCAAAAGGCTTGTCGATATAATCAAAGGCGCCCAACTTTATGGCCTCTACAGCAGTTTTGACCGTGCTGTACCCGGTCATAATGATCACTGCGCAGTCAGGACTGCTATCCTTTATTTCCTTAAGCAGGGTAATCCCGTCGGTATCCGGCAGCTTTAAATCGACAAAGGCTATATCAAAGGCTTTTTCTCGCAGTAAGTCCCTTGCTGCGGAGCCAGTATTGGCCACCGCTATCGGATAGCCTTTTTCATCCTGAAAATAATATTGAAAAAATGTACCTATTTCAATCTCGTCGTCGATAACCAGGATCTCCGGCTTCTTCACTGCTTTCACCCCAAATTTCATTTGACATACTTCTAACCGGAATAACCAGGGAGAAGACGCTTCCTTTGCCAACCTCACTAAAGACATCGATCCTGCCGCCGTGTGTTTGGGCTATGCCCACGCTGACAGAAAGACCTAATCCTGTCCCTTTAGTTTTATCCTTAGTTGTATAAAAAGGGTTAAATATCTGGTCTATCATATTCGCAGGTATCCCTTTACCGTTATCCGATACCTTGGTCTCAATCACTTCGGACCCGATATCCGGATCCTCCCTCATGGTGGTACTGACTTTAATTTTACCACCGCCCAAATCCCCTATAGCATCCCTGGCATTAAGCAAGAAGTTGATGATAACCTGCTCCAGCTGCTGTTTGTTGCCCACTATCAGGGGGATGTGGGGATTAAGATTCTTGCTGATGGGTATCTTGTTTTTGTCAATTTGATAGGCAACCAGGTTTAAACAGCTCTCCACCATATCGTTGATGGCCACATCCTCAAAGGTACAGCCGTCCTGCCTGGAAAAGGTAAGAAGATTCTGAATTATGCGCTTGCTCCTCTGCCCGCAGGATTTAATATCTCCCAGCAGTTTTATATGCTTGTCGCTAAGTGATGCATTTCTTAAAATCAAACCGGAGTTTCCGATAATGGCGGTAAGAGGGCTGTTCAACTCGTGTGCCACTCCTGCGGCCATCTCACCAATAGCAGCAAGCTTGGCTGACTGAAACAGGTGCGTCTCAATCCTTCTTTTATTGGTTACGTCAAGCACGTACATCACCATGGCATAGGTCTCGTTTTTTTCATTAAATACGGGGTAGGCCGATATATTATAAATGCTTTTTGTGACATTATGTGTGAATTCACCAACGCTGGCTATGCCTGTCCGAAAAGCTTCCACGCTGGGACAACTGAACTTGCACTGGTCCCCGCAGCAGGCAAAGACATCATAGCATTTCAGGTCCTTGACGGTCTTTTTAATATTATCATTGTTGTTGGCGCGCAATACATTATAGGCGGAGTCAATAAGAAAAATCCTGTCCGGCACCGCCTTAAAAGTTTCTTCCCATTCTCTTTTGCTCTTCAAAACCTCACTAAAAAGACGCCTATTGTTGATACAGACTGCCAGTTGATCAGCCAACTGCTGAACAAAGATAACATCATTTTCCATATAGGCATTGGTTTCTTTGCTCCAGAAATTAAGGGCTCCGATGACCTCGTTGTTGACCAAAAGCGGCGCCATAATGCCGGATCTGATACCTAATTTGCGCAGGACATCGTCTTCCTGGTATTTTTGATTATCGTTGCAGATATCGTGTCTAAAAAAACAGCGCTTGTCAAGAATTACCCTCCAGGGGGCAGAATTATGGTTGTTCAGAACTAAACCAACATCCAGGATTATTTGTCCCTTGGGCACTCCGGATTTTATTATGAGTTGGTCATTTTCAAGCAAACAAAAACAAAGCAGGTCGTACGGCAGGACACTGCGCAGGGGGGCCGCCACCTCATCGATAATATCCTCATAGGACATCTCCACATTAATCCTCTTAGCAATCTGTTGGATGATGGCCATGCGGTTATTTTGCCTGGTCAGTTCCTCGATAACATCCGAGCAATTATCCGTATCCCAGCTGCAGCTAAGGCTGGCATTTTGCCTGGGCAGTTCCTTATTAAAATCCTTTGCTTGATCAGGAGTTTGAATTATGTCTTTATTGAAAGCCGGGGTTTCACTATTAAAATCCATATTTACTTACCCCCTAACAGCCTATAATCAGGTGCTTCATGAAATGAACCGCAATAAAAGATTATCTAAAAAATCAAATGCCGCTTAAGGTAATTCTAATTCTTTAGAGTAAATTGTCAATCCAAATAGCCTGAATATTTACAAAATTATTCGGATTATACCGTAAGATTGGAGGCCAACTGCATAAATGAATATGAAGGAAAACCACTTATCTCAGGATAAAGTCTATCAGGTTGCTAATCGCATCCGCCGGCGGGTGCCGGACCAAATTTATTAGAAAATATTAGCTACTTCAGGAAAAATAATTGAGTGATTTATTAGCGCAAAACAACAGAGGAATATTATTTTTCAAAAAATAAGCGGCAGCCAAAAATAGGAAGCATAGGGGCGATTCCCATGCTTCCTATTTTATACATGCTCATAAATCACTCGGCCGGCGCCGGTCGCATTTAACCAATAAGAACGAAACGGTGCCGGCCCAAACTGTCAATAACTGTATCGACGTGGTGAATTTCCCCACGTGCCTCCAAATGCTTCCAAACCGGCTCCCCGGCTATGCCATAAAAAAACCAAGCGCCACCAGGAACAGGGTGGAGAGGATTACGATCACGTTTTTACCCAGGAGGGGGATTAAAGATTGGAGATCATCGCTGTGTTTGATCACACCTCTAATGGTGGTTATTGCCAGCGGCAGGCTGATCAGGCCGATCAGAGTTGCCGGCGGCATTAATTTCAAAAAAACACCGGCGCTTAGCACCAAATAAGCCCCCATTATCAGAACGGCATAAATGTATGCGTTCTTTCTCGGTGTGGTCACGGTAAGCAGGTGTCGCCGCCCTACCGCACGGTCGGGTTCCCTATCCGGAAATTGATTGAGCAGCAACAGGTCGCTGACAAAAAATAGCGGGATTAGGGAGACAGCAAAAGCGGTGTAATCATAATGGCCCTGCAACACAAAGTAAGTGCCCAGCACCATACATGTCCCAAAGCCCAGTCCGGGAGCCAGCAGGCAGAGCAATGGCGAACGGGTGATGTAATCAGTATATAAAACTATCAGCAGGACACCGGGGATACCGACTAAAAGCAGCCCCCATCCCCGCGCGTAGACTAAGAACAACCCGATAGCCACGGTAATGAATAAAGTAGCCAGGCCGTAGACCAGAGCTGCCTTGGGTGACATCAGCTTTTTAGGCAAAATGCCGGTGCCGCCGCTGAAAGGGGTTTTGATTGTCATATTATCCAGCCCGCTCTTATAATCGCTGTAGTCGTTTAATATATTAACTGAAGCGTGGGCCGATAAAGCTCCAACCAGGACAAGCGCCAGGTAAAAAAGGTCGATGCCCCCTGACTTCCAGTAAGCCGCACCGGCAGCGGCCAGCACGCAGGCAACAGTCAAAACAAGAAATTGAGGACGGGTTTCAAATACGTAGATTCCAGCTTTGTTCATTGATTTACCTTCTTTAACCTCAGTTAGTAGAGATAATCCCCCGGCAATTATACCCTTATTTTTTTACCTACGCAACGGGATTTGCGCCTAGCTCTCTCGCAGCTATATGTCTTCGATCCATACTTTCAGTATTCATTACCCTCATGGCATTGAAAATAGCAATCAAAGCCACGCCCACATCACCGAAAACCGCTTCCCACATGGTAGCCACTCCCATTGACTATTTTAACACAGAACTCCTGAAGAGTGATTGTATATTTGAAAATTTGCCGGGTGACCAAAGAAGCCGTGGGGATTCATCCCCGGCGAAGTATTATGACACATCATGCACTCAATTTATTCGTCCATACTCGGACCATTTATTTCAGCAATAACGTCCTTACATACTTTTATGCCCTTCGGTATCCCTATGTTATACCCTGCAATGCCCCCTAAAATAATACCAGCAAGAAATGCCATTAGTATCTGAGGATCTATTGTCATTTATCTTTCATCCTTCCATTATTAATGAACCTAACAAATTATCCACTAGTTATTTATTCTTTAATATAATTAGTGTTATATTTACTATTATTAACAATTTATGTCAATTTTAAGCACGGCAATTACGCGAGAACATGGCATTGATTTTAACTTACCCGAGGACTTTTTAAGCATGGACCAAATTTATTAGAAAATATTAGCTACTTCAGAAAAATAATTGAGTGATTTATCAGAGATAATCACCCTCTAATGACTTGTCCTGACAACTGCGGAATTTCCGCGGTTAACATTAAGAAAGATACATTTTCAGCCAAAATGGGATAACAGAATGATAGAAAAATATTTATTCTTGTGTTATATTAGGTTAATTGCGTAAATATTTTCCTGGCTTAGTTAGGTTCTTGTCCTTTAAACAGGTGATTCGATGATAATTCTTGGGACTGAAGGAAACATAAGCTAGTCTTATATAATTCCAGCAAAACTAAATAGAAGGTAATCGAGGATAAAGAGATGGAGTTCCATGAAGTAAAAGTAAGCAAGATTGCAAAACAACTCAAAGAGCGCCAAAGCACTGCTCCTCTAACACTGAAAAAGAAGGCTGTTTCTCACGAAGTTCCAAAACCTAAGGACAAGAGACATTCAGACGAGAAGCTTGACATCAGCGACCTTGATGAGATAATTTTTGTCGATACAGAAAGACGCATCTGTATCGCAGAGCCCGGTGTGACATTCACGAAGGTTGTAGATGCGACAATCAAGCACGGCCTTGCCCCGGTTGTAGTGCCCGAGCTCAAAACAATAACCATCGGCGGTGCAGTTGCAGGGTGCTCTATTGAATCCATGTCATACAAGTTAGGCGGATTCCATGATAGCTGCCTCGAATATGAGGTCGTGACTGCCAAAGGTGACGTGCTAATTTGCACCCCTGATAATGAGAATCAGCTATTGTTCCAGATGGTGCATGGGACTTTCGGCACATTAGGGATAATCACACTACTTAAATTCAGGCTCATACCGGCAAAGCCATTTGTGAAGGTAACTTATGAGAAATACAAAAGTCTTGAAGAGTACAAGAAGGCGATATGGGCGCATTACACGAAAAAAGACATTGATTTTATGGATGGCATTATCCACTCACCTGAAGAGTATGTCCTTAGCGCAGGCAATTTTGTTGACAAGGCCCCTTACACCCACAGCTATGACTGGATGAGGATATATTATCTCAGCACAGCAAAACGGAAAGAGGATTACCTGAAGACACCTGATTATTTTTTCAGATACAATAAGGGCGTGACAAACGTGCGTCCGAAATCATTCACCGGCAGGCTGCTGTTCGGGAGATTTATCGATGCCAACAGGATCTTGAAGCTCGTCAATACTTTCAGGAAGATTATACCTTTGAGCATCATCCCGATCACAGTGGACACTTTCATACCGTTCTCAAAGATCGAAGAGTTTATGGAATGGTATGAAAAAGAAATAAATCATTTCCCTTTGTGGTGCGTCCCTTACAGGATCGTGCATATGTATGAATGGGTGTCTGATGAATTCTCCAGCAAAGTCGGAGATGAGCTTTTCCTTGACATCGCCATATACGGCATGCAAAGGAAAGATACGGAACATTACTATAAGATCATCGAGAAAAAGCTGATGGAACTCGGCGCCATTAAGACTCTCATATCGATAAACTTGTACTCCGAAAAGGAATTCTGGAAGATATGGAACAAAAAGAACTATGATTTGATTAAGCGCAAGACCGACCCCGACAACATATTCAGGGGGCTTTACGAAAAGATGTGCGTTACATCAAGAGGGCTAGAAATCTAACCAGGTAAAGTATAGGGAACAGTACTGAGTTACTGTTCCCTATTAATACCTAAATATAGAATAAGCCCAAGACCAATAAAAACAGTCGCCCACAGTGCCGATCCGGCAGCCGTAAAAAGCATTACCTTCCAATAAGGCATTCTGGTGATGCCCGACAGGTAAGGTGTTATGTGCCTTAACCCGGGTACAAAATAGGACAGCACTATGACGAGCGCACCGTATTTTCCTGCCAATACCTCCGCCTTAATAAGCCTCTCCGGGGTTAAACAAATGAATCGACCATACTTCTTAAAAAAGGGAGCCCCTACTTTTCTTCCGACAAAATAGCACAGGGACACACCGGTCATGCTTCCCAGAACAGCCATAATCATCACCGGAAGAAAGCTCAATAGACCTCTTCCCACGAAAAACCCCATTAAAGAGAGGATCGCCTTGGAGGGAAGAAAAACTATAAGAGTGTCACATACCACAAACAGGTATAATCCGGTATAACCGTGGCTTGATACAAACTGTACGATCAACTCCTTCAAGTCCATAACCAGTCCCCTTAGTGCTTCTAATAAACCTCTTCCGGGCACAGCTGTCAATAACTGTATCGACGTGGTGAATTTCACCACGTGTCGGAGTTATTTTGCTAGTCTTCTTTTTGGGTTAACATATCCTGCCAGTTTGACATCGGGATGGGGGAAACCGCTCAGATTTACGACGTTTTGAAGCAGCTCTAACATTTACCTTGGTGTCACCTCAAAAGCGTGTTTACACTTTGGACAAGTCACTTTGAGCGAGCCCTTATTAATTGGCACACGCAGCTTTGTATGGCACTCTTCACATTCAACGAGACGGTGATCAACGAGTTGCTGGATTTTTGCCGGATCAAATCCAACCACCAGATCATCACCGATTAGGAACGCCGGCACTCCGCGTACATTTCTGCTGATTAACTCGGATCTAGCTTGCTCATCAACATTGATATCTTTTTCGATGAAGTGAATTTTGTTTTGGGAAAGAAACTTCTTCGCCGTCTTACAGTGTGAACAAGTTTTTGTTGTAAACATAATTACATCTTTCATAAATCATCCCTCCCATTTGATATTAGTATTAAATGAAGCGATCAACTCACTTGGACACATCGTATTTTACGGATATATCCCGGCCATCAAAATATACCAGGTCCCCGGTTTCAAAGTGCCATACACCCTTTAGATTTGATGGAAACTTAATTCCATCCACCTCTTCATAATCCCCACAGACTGCCGACCACTTTACCTTTTGACTATTACCTTTGGTATCAGTATGCTCTCGGTCATTGGTAGTGAAACTGGTCATCGCGCCATTATCGTCAAAGGTAAAGATTCCACCTGCTGATGTTCCGTAATAATTTATCACTGCCCCGGCGTGAGTTTCGTCAATCTTTTCCCATCTGATATAGTCTTGCAGGGCCAGAGTAGGCAGGAACAAGCTTTCCGCCAGGCAGGTAACCAGACTGGCTTGATCCATCGCCGCACCTTTTTGGTCAAACAAAGTAAAGGCTTTGGCAATGACACCTTTCATTGAACCTGCACCATTTCGGTAGGCATCAATACCTTCGAAAGGGATGCCATACAAACTGGTATCAATATAAGCAATTCTATCCGGCTGTTCTGCGAAGTTATACTGAATGTATTTTATTTTCAGCTTTGGTTTGTCTGGTGATAAGACAAAATCAACATCGTTAAAATGGATGTTCATGTTCGACATCTTAGATTTACCCATATATCCGCAATACTGAAAGTGCTTCTGCACCGGCAGGGGCAGTTCTGCAATATCCGCACTGGTAAAAACCCCGCCTTGGTTCGTCGTTTTAGTCATTTGATAGCCGGTCAATCTCGCAAACTCTGCTCTGGTAGGTGAATAAGGAATATAAAACCATATCAATATACCGGAAATTAAAGCCACAACCGCCAGGGTCCAAATCATAATTTTTTTACCTCTTTTCACGCTAATCAACTCCTTAAACGATCAGTTCAATATGGGCGCTATCCATACACCTTCTTCATAAACCGTTGGCCCTTAATCGCTCATTATTTCTTCATCCTGACTCTCCAACTTTACTAATCAGATTTAGTCTGATCGCATTTCACAAGCTTTTATCCTATAGGCTCTTATTCCCAGCCCAACAGCTAAATACAAGATTGAAGCAATGATGCCATTGATAGGGGAAACCAGTATTTCTTTTCCGGCAGCGATACTGACATAACCTGATATAACCAACAGATTTATAAGTGAATCCTCCACTGTATGCAATATAACACAGGGCCAAACTGACTTTGTCACCCGGAAAAGCTCAGTAAACATCACTGTCCAGCATAAGAAAGTGGTAAAAGCAACGACAACATAGACAGTCCGGCTGACTGGCATTACCGCTTGTATATCTGCCTCCGGCAAAAAAACCAAATAATATGGTATATGCCATGCGGTCCACACACAGCCGACGATGAGATATAACTTCCAGTCATTAAGCTTCAGTTTGAGAAGTTGGGACGTCAGATAACCGCGCCAGGCAGTTTCTTCAAAGATATCAATAATAAAATTAACGAACAAAGTACTGCCAAACGCCACAATAAAAGGTCTGAAATCAAATGCGGACAAGTCTATCCATTTCGTGGCCACTCCGATTAGCAAAACGATGGCGGTTACAACCGGGAAAATAAGAATCGAAGCCAGGTACCATTTAATATTTCCTCTAAAGTTCGGTTTTAAGCCAAGCTCCTTCCGACTGAGCCGTGAAATTGTAATGATCACCAAGGCAGTCAGCAGAGGTAATACCAACCATATCCCCATACCAAGAGAATCACCTTCGGGCTGCCCGGTGAGGACAGAATCAACCAGGACCCCTAACCACCCGCTGATAATAACAATGAAAATAAATAACCCTAGATTTCGGACAGCTTTTTTATTCATGCCAGTCCCTCCTCATATACCCGGCTTTACGTAATATAGTAAAACCGCACCATAGTTGTCTATACACAACCATTTTCCCAAGAATAGTCTTTCAACGAGAGTCAGCTAAGGATTACCAGAAGATCAAGAAGATGATTGCGGCATACGAAAATAGCCTTGCGTGTTGATTGCAGTTATATAAAACAGGGCTGGCAGCCGACAAGCTCGTTAACCAGATTAAGCCGGCTTTCAATCTTATGCTGGTAAATTGCCGGATGGCGCAGATATTCTTCCAGCTCCGGCAAGGCCCCGGGGAAATACCGGCGGTAGGCGTTTTTTAAACGATGGACAACAGCGGGATAGGGATTAAGGCAGTCAATCAGAATTTCCCTGATGCCGGTTTGGTGGAGAGTTTGCAGCAGACTGATCAGGCCTTCTTCTGTATCCGATAATCCCGGCAGCAGCGGGGCGATAAAAACCCACACCGGAATGCCGGCCTGCATTAATTGCCGGGCCGCGGCCAGGCGCAGGTGCGGCGGAGAAGCACCAGGCTCAAGCACCCGGGCAATGTTTCGATCCATAGTAGTAATGGTAACCCCAACCTCGCAAGCCCGCAGCCGGCGCAGAACCGGCAAGTCCCTCTGCACCAGGGCTGATTTGGTCAAAATATGAACTTCTAAAAGTTGATATTCAGCCAGTACCTCCAGGCTGGATCGTGTGATTTTATAGAGAGCTTCTGCCGGCTGATAGGCATCTGTTACCGTACTTAGCATAACCTTTCCTTCCGGTCGGGCCCGACCGCTCAATCGCTTGGCCAGGACGGAGGGGAAATTTACTTTTACATCCAGGAATTCTCCCCACTTCTTCTGATGGCCGGTAAAACGGCACATAAAGGAAGCGTAACAATAAAGGCAGGCATGAGCGCAGCCTACATAAGGATTTAGGCAATATTCATAACCCGGGATTCCGGTCTTGTTCAAGGCAGACTTGCACAATATTTCCCGGGGTACAATCTTCGCGGACACACGTTATTCCTCTTTTCCCTGACAGATAATCTGCTTATTCCGCTGCCTCATCAGCCTGCTTATTCATGTACTACGCTGTTAATTTCAAAATGCTCCACTCCAGTAATTATTCATTAGATTAATTCTACATGATTCCATTATTAGCCTACTCACATTTTATCGAATTTATAAAAAATTTTGTTTGCTTTTAATTATGGAATAATGCCAAAATGTACATAGAAATTATTTCTTTCTTGATATTTCCTACCTGGCGTACTATAGTAAAGCAAGTAAGAATAATAATGGAGTTGTTTTTAATGGAAACACGCATTTCTACAAAAGGGCAGATCACACTGCCTGTTGAAGCAAGAAGAAAATTAGGGATAAAAGCTGGTGATGTTTTGCAGGTAAAACTCACTGAGGAAGGAGTGGTAGTTTTCCCTGAGAAAGTCAAATTAAGCTACGACCCGGTAAAAGTTCTAAAGGTATTGCGCGAAACCTCGGGGATATGGGCAGATATGAAAGAGTCAGGAGAAGAGTTTGTTAGGCAGCTAAGGTCTGAGGATAACGAAAGATGGAAGGAACTTGGGATTGACTGATTTATTATTAGACACAAGCGTGCTAATCGATCATCTTCGCGGTTACAAACCCGCCACCGACTTTTTTGAGACAGTTTTTAATAGCGGAGTACCGGCCATTATTTCCTCGGTGTCAGAAATGGAATTGTATGCAGGTAAGAGTATGGAAAACCCCTCCGTAGAAGAAAGCACCAGTAATTTTTTAAAACTTTTCAGGGTTCTGCCAGTTACTTCAGCCATTGCCCAGCGGGCAGGTTATTTATTAAGACTCTACCGTAACAATGGTCTTACTCCTATTGACGCAATAATTGCCGCCACAGCTTTGGCTCAGGATGCAAATCTAATAACCAGAAATATAAAACATTTCCGTCCGATCAAGGGGCTCATTGTCTTTGATATACCTACTGATTATGACTAGTAATCACGCACTGGTTGGTTCCCAAAAAGGCTACGATTTACTCCCTTGGTCACCAAACAAAATAACCGCTTCCCGACACAGCTGTCAATTACTGTATCGACGTGGGGAATTTCCCCACGTGCCGGAGTTATTTTGCTAGTCTTCTTTTTGGGTTAACATATTCCTCTGTTGTTAAACAGCTGTGGCGTTTTCTTTTTTATTTACCCCCCCTATCCGGTGTTGATATAAATTGTTTTTGTGCTGTCTTCCCACTGCACTTCCGCACCGAGGGCCTCACACAGAAACCGGAGCGGAACCATAATTCTCCCGTCGATAATTTGAACAGGCTGAGAAAGCTCCATAGGCTGATCATTAATGGTCACCGCCAGCTTAATTAGAGTATAAAAAATATTTCTTTTTCTCATATGACCCTCCCCACCCTAAAATAATTACTAATATTAGGAATATATAAATTACCTGAAAAAATATGCAGCAAAAAGGGGATTAAAAATTGATGTCGAAGTAAATCTTTGGAAGAAATGCAGAAGGTCAAAAATGCTTAAAAAGGGGGGAGGCAATGCATCGAGTATCTTTTTGAAGGAACCATAAGGAATAGGAAGAGCTAAGGTGATAATTAATATTTCACTGAACACATATAATTAAATTCCAAGCCTATTTTTCGTACTTTTGAGAACCTCCTGCAAAAGGGTGCCTGGAAGCCTTATGTTATAAGGGCTGCAACCATGCCGCTGTGGAAATTGACCTCGTTTTTGTGGAGGATTGAAACACACCAACCGCAAGTATCGGTGCGATACTTGGACAACAAAGGAATTGACCTCGATTATTGGATTATTACCCCAAATTATTGTGAAACCACGATGATATTTCCCTCAGTGGAAGCGATAATAATGCTAGACTTTACTATTCCACACTTTTCAGCGCTTCCACCATGTTGATGCGGTCGAGTATTCGATTGGCCATCCAATTGACGATTATGGCAAAGCCGAATGTAATCGCCGCTGAAAATAGATAGCTAGCCGGCGCTATATGCACCGTGAACTGGATAGATGGCATATTGAGGGCAGCGATAAGAAAGCCGCTTAAGATCCGGCCCGCCGGCAAACCGATCAAGATACCTATTGCCGTCAGGATCAATGTTTCCTTATTTACATATTGGTACACTTCCTGATCATAAGAATCCCAGCACCTTGATGGTGGCCAGCTCTCGGGTGCGCTCCGAGATATTTGTGGTCGCCCGGACAGTCCAGAATTAGAAAATCAATCCTTTCATCCATGTCCTCATATGCCAATGCCAGTCCTGAGGTTGCACCTCCGTAAGAAGCTCCCCATATTCCTATTTTCTGTCCCGGAGCCTGCTGCTCAATATAATTCACCCAATCAATAAGATCGTATTTCTCTCTATATCCGAAAGTTGTATACTGAGCGATATTTTCGTTTGTGCTCCGCTGGTCTGTTTAATTCTTAGGAATATTTAAAACGTACATTGCGTACACTATGTACACAATATGTAGTATCTCGGAAAGTCGATAAACATATTGGACAGTATTAGTAAGAGTTCCCAAATTATTGCTCCTTGACAACTTCACATAGCAAAGAGAAGCGATTAAACA
>JAQVOX010000024.1 GCA_028702435.1 Desulfotomaculaceae bacterium
GTGACGCTTCGCGCTTTCTTCGCGTCCGTGTTCACAAAAAAGGTTTTTACAAAACCTAACCGGTGCCTGCCGCTACCCGAAGCGCTTGCCGCGATCCAGGAGGCGGACGCTATTGTTTTGGGACCTGGGAGTCTTTATACAAGCATTATCCCCAATCTGCTGATCAAAGGGATTCCTGAGGCGCTTGCCAGAACTCCTGCCATCAAGATCTATGTCTGCAATGTAATGACCCAGCCGGGCGAGACAGATGGATACACTGGTTCAGAACACCTGCAGACCATCATTGACCACGCCGGTAAATTTCTTGATTATGCACTTTTTAATACCGGTCAGGTGCCGCTCAGGCTACGTGCCCGTTACCGTCAAGAGGGCGCTAGCCCGGTTCAAGTAGACCTCGTTAAAATAGAAAAGCTAGGAATAACCGCTATATGCGCGGAGCTGATCCATAAGAGCGCTGTCGTGCGTCACCATCCGGAGGAACTAGCACGGGCGATTGTGCGCCTGGTACTATCTAATCATGAGTTGCCCGATCGAATTCGCTATCTGCACAATTATCCGAAAATTAATCCGGAGCGTGCGTATCCTGTACGACATTATCCTGGCTAAAATAAGCAAGAATAAGGGATAGGAAAGCCAGACTTCTATTTATAATATGGAGGCATATGTTATAATATACAAAAAGAAAGAGGATAGGCTTTTGTCTTTCTCAGCGACAACAAAAAATGAGTTGGCCCGAATTATTGACCAGCGACCTTGTTGCCGCCTGGCTGAGCTGGCTGCCCTGATCAGAATGGACGGCAGCATTCAAATCAGCAGCGGAAAGCTGATCTCATTAAACATAACCACTGAGAATGCCGCTGTGGCAAGAAAGATCTTTTCCATGGTAAAAGATCTTTTTAACCTGCGGACCGAGGTGCTGGTGCAAAGGAAAACACGCCTTCGCAAAAATAACATCTACTTAGTTCGTATTCCCCCCCAGCAGAAGCTAGCTGTGCTCTTAAGCCAAGTAGGTATGATTGACCAGCAGGGCTTGCTCAAGAACACAGTGCGGGAAGACTTATTTGCAAAGGGGTGTTGCCGCCGCGCCTATCTGAGAGGTGTTTTCCTGGGGGGCGGTTCGGTAAACAGCCCAGAGGGAACTTATCATCTTGAAGTAACTACTGTTAATGAGAAACATGCTAGCTCTATTTGCAGGCTGATGCAGAAATTCCGCCTCTTGGCCAAGATTAGCGAGAGAAAGAACTGGCAGGTCATATATTTAAAGGGCAGTGAACAGATCGTCCGCTTTTTAAATATTATTGGAGCACACTCAGCATTGCTGAATTTCGAAAATGTCAGAATATATAAGGATGTGCGCAATCAAGTCAACCGTCTGGTCAATTGTGAAACTGCCAATTTAAACAAAACTATTAATGCTTCCGTGCGCCAGATAGAAAATATCAAGCTAGTAAGAGATACTATCGGGTTTGACCATATCCCCGTTTCCCTACGCGAAGCCGCAGAATTGCGGGTTAAATATCCAGATGCGAGCCTGAAAGAACTGGGAAATTATATGCAACCCCGGCTAGGTAAGTCCGGTATGAGCCATCGTTTACGGAAAATTGATGAAATCGCGGAAAAAATTCGAGGTAAGAAGCGATAACTTAATAATAGAGGACTTCGTTAATGAAAATGTTATCTGATGAATTTCTTTAATACGGAAGCAAATTCGGCAGGAAAAAGCCCTGTCTTTAATGAATTTATAATATAAAGAAAAATGGTTCTACCTGAGGTGTTAAAGATATGCAGATAGGATTCAATCTTAATCTGAAACAGACCCAAAAGTTAGTCATGACTCCCGGGTTGTGTCAGGCCATTAATGTGCTGCAACTCACTTCACTGGAACTTTCAACATTTATTGAAAAACAGCTCGAAGAAAACCCCCTGTTGGAATTGCGTGAAGAAGAGGAGGGGGATGGGGAGTTTGGCTTCGGGGATAAGCCGGAACACGAAGAAAAAGAAAAACAGGATAACGAGTTAAATTGGGAAGAATATTTTGAAGAGTTCGCGCCCGGTGGCAGAAATAACCAAAACAACCACCAGGATAACTGGCAGGGGCAACAAGAAAATAGTTATGAAAGATTTCTATCAAAAACCCCAACTCTATGTGAACACCTATTGTCCCAGCTTAATCTGACCCAGTGCTGCCATAAGGACAGGTTAATCGGAGAATACCTGATTGGCAATATCGATAATAATGGATACCTGCGGGTTTCCCTGACTGAAGCAGCCGGGCAATTGCATGTGGACTATTCCGAAGTAGCCCGGATATTGACTTTAATCCAAAGCTTTGAGCCAATGGGGGTAGGCGCTCGGGATTTACAAGAATGCTTATTGATTCAAATAAAGCAATTAGACATGAAAAATGAGTTAATTATCAAATTAATTAGAGATCATCTTAAGGACCTGGCCAAAGGAAGATTGATCGGCATTTCGAATAAGCTTGGTGTTACGATTCATGAGCTCCAGGCAGCCGCCGACTTGCTGAAAACACTTGATCCTAAGCCTGGGCGCAACTTTACCTGCATCAATGATACCTGCTATATTGTGCCTGATGTTGTTTTAGAGAAGGTGGGTAGCGAGTATATTATTTTAGTCAACGATACAGATGTTCCGCGGATTAGAATAAACTCAACCTACCGGTCAGCACTGAGCAAGGACAAAAATGCTGACGCTGGTACCCGGCACTTTGTGGAAAGTAAGCTAAACGCTGCAGTCTGGCTGATCAGAAGTATCGAGCAGAGGCGCATGACCCTGTATAAGGTTGCCAAATGCCTGGTGGGATTACAGAGGGAGTTTTTGGATCACGGAATCAAGTACTTGAAGCCGCTCAATTTAAGAACAGTTGCTGATATTGTAGGGGTACACGAATCGACAGTAAGCAGGGCTACTTCCAATAAGTATATTCAAACCCCGCGCGGGGTTTTCGAAATGAAATTTTTTTTCTCGACCGGGCTAAACAACACAGCAGGGACAACAACCTCGGCCGATTCTATCAAAATAATACTTCAGGAAATTATCGCCGCTGAAGACAAGAAATATCCTATAAATGACCAGAAGATCGTTGAGCTACTGCGGCAAAAAGGAGTAATAATATCCAGGCGCACTGTAGCCAAATATAGGGATGAGCTGGGTATCCCATCTATTCAGATAAGAAAAAGATATTGATATAGTATTTAAAATAAATTAGTTTAAGATTAGCTACAGGGGTATGGCAAAAATAGTCATACCCAATTTTTTAGCAGAAAAATTGCTTTGCAAAGCAGGAATCTCATGGGTAGCTAGAGAATAAGTATGTTACAATTAAATAAATAAACTTAAATTAGGCACACTAATGAGAGGAGTGGGCAACATTAATAGGGTGAAAATTGGGATTAATGGTCAAGGAAGGATTGGTAGAGATCTTTTAAGGGGTGCAATGAAGCGCCCGGATTTGGATGTTGTTGCAGTTAATCACAAAACCCGCCGGCTTTCAGTTTCCGATACTTACGCTCAATCAGTGGCTCACTTAATTAAGTATGATTCTGTGCATGGCACTTATGACGCAGATGTGCAAGGGGAAAATGGCGTCATTATCATTGATGGCAAAAAGGTCAAGCTGTTCGCAGAAGGTGACCCCGCTCTCCTACCCTGGAAGGAACTAGGCGTTGATATTGTGGTTGAATCAACCGGCAAGTTTAACAACCCGGCTGAAGCGTCAAAGCACCTGCAGGCAGGCGCCAAAAAAGTTATTTTAAGCGCCCCGGCCAAAGGGGGGGAATGTCGTACCGTCGTAATGGGAGTTAATGAAGACACTTATGACCCGGCTGTGGATCATGTGGTGTCAAACGCTTCTTGCACGACCAACTGCCTAGCCCCGGTGGCCAAGGTTCTGAATGACCGGTTTGGTATCGTAAAAGGGTTCATGACTACAGTGCATGCTTATACTAATGATCAGCAAATCCTGGATATGCCCCACCGCGACTTGCGGCGGGCGAGGGCGGCCAATCTTTCGATTATTCCCACCAGTACCGGCGCGGCTAAAGCGGTTGGACTGGTCTTGCCCGAGCTTGAAGGCAAACTAAACGGCTTTGCTATGCGGGTCCCTACACCTAATGTTTCAGTAGTCGATCTAGTGGTAGAGTTATCCAAAAAAGTTGATGCCGAAGAAGTTAACGCTGCATTCCAAGAGGCTGCGGCAGGTTCTTTGAAAGGGATTATGGAGTATTGCGAACTGCCGCTGGTGTCCATCGACTTTAACGGCAATCCCCACTCCACCATCGTGGATGCACTTTCGACGATGGTTATTGGTGATAATATGGTTAAGGTAGTAGCCTGGTACGATAATGAATGGGGCTATGCCCAAAGGATTTTAGATCTCGTTTCCTATATGGTCTCAAAGGGGATCTAGCCTGGGTAAAAATTATCTATGTTTATTTTCCAGGCTTGCCATATAACGTTGTGGGTGATTCGGTATAAAGAATACGCTTTTTGAGTAAAATCAAATCTTGCGCCGGCCGGGGTGGAACGCAACCAATCCAGCTTGACCGGCGCTTCAAGGATTTGTAGAAGGGAGGTAAATGTAACATAGACAAAAAAAATGTGCGGGCTCAGGAAGTATCGGGTAAGCGGGTGCTGGTGCGGGTGGACTTCAACGTACCTGTAGGTCAAAACGGCCAGGTTTCCGATGACACTCGGATTAGGGCAGCTTTGCCCACAATCAATTATTTGCTCGGCCAAAAGGCTAAAGTGATACTTGTTTCCCACCTGGGTAGGCCTAAAGGGAAGATTGACGAGAAGTATCGGATGGATCCTGTAGCCGGGCGTTTATCTGAATTGCTTGGACAACCGGTGACCAAGGTGGATGACTGTGTGGGCGAGCTGGCGCAGTCTGCTGTGGACAGAATGCAAAGTGGAGACGTGGTTCTACTCGAGAATGTCCGGTTTCATCCTGAAGAAGAAAAGAATAATGAAGATTTTGCCCGGCAGCTAGCCGGACTGGCCGATATATTTGTAAACGATGCCTTCGGTACAGCTCATCGCGCCCATGCGTCCACAGAAGGAGTAGCCAAGTTTTTACCGGCTGTGGCCGGTTTTCTGATGGAAAACGAGCTGAACATGCTTGGCAAGCTCCTGGCTGAGCCGGAGCGGCCTTTTGTAGCGGTTATGGGCGGGGCTAAGGTATCAGATAAAATTGCGGTAATTGCCAGTTTATTTAACAAAGTAGATACCCTGATCATTGGTGGTGGAATGGCCAACACTTTTTTGAAGGCACAGGGTTTTGAGACCGGCATTTCACTGCTGGAGGCCGACAAAGTTGAAATGGCTCAAGGGTTGATCGAAGAAGCTAAAAAGAGGGGGGTAAACTTCCTCTTACCCGTAGATGTGGTAGTTGCTGTGGCAGCGGATCCCGGCGCAGACAGGAAGACTGTGCCGGTGGAGAAAATCCCGACCGACTGGATGGCACTGGACATTGGCCCTGAGTCAGTGGCACGCTTTAGTGAAGTCTTGCAAGCGGCACGGACAGTAATATGGAATGGACCCATGGGAGTGTTTGAAATGGAGCCCTTTGCCAAGGGTACGGAAGCCATAGCGCGTGTGCTCGCAGAAACAGACGCAACCACTGTAATTGGTGGCGGTGACTCGGTAGCAGCGGTGAAAAAGGCTGGCGTGGCCCAAAAGATTACCCATATATCTACCGGCGGCGGCGCCTCCCTTGAGTTTCTCGAAGGTAAGCAACTGCCGGGGGTAGTGGCGCTACTTGATAAATAGTTTTTTTAGGCAGGCACAGTTCCTGTATGCAAGCTGCAAGTACAAAGAAATATTACTATCAGGACTGTTGAATAAGAAAAGGAGAACAGCAGACTAGATGGTTAAAAATCGCAAGCCCATAATAGCGGGCAACTGGAAAATGTATAAAACAGCTACCGAAGCGGTGGCCTTTGTTCGGAATCTGGAGTTGTCAGTGGCGGGGATGGATGACGTTGAGGTAGTTGTTTGCCCGCCTTTTAATGCCCTGGTTCCGGTGGTAGAGGCGCTACGCGGCTCCCGTATCGCAGTGGGCGCACAGAACGTGCACTGGGAGGACCAGGGTGCCT
The DNA here is from genome assembly GCA_028702435.1 of Desulfotomaculaceae bacterium. GTDB lineage: Bacteria > Bacillota > Desulfotomaculia > Desulfotomaculales > Pelotomaculaceae > MVQL01. The sequence goes on from JAQVOX010000024.1 coordinate 6,117, forward strand.
TCACCGGCGAAATATCACCTGGCATGTTGAAAGACGCGGGTTGCCGTTATGTGATTATTGGGCACTCCGAGCGCAGGCAATTTTTCGGAGAAACTGACGTTAACGTCAACCGCAAGGTCAAAGCTGTTTTGCAACATGGCCTGACCCCGGTCATGTGCGTTGGTGAGCTAATTGAAGAGCGTGAATCCGGTATTACTGAAAAAGTAGTGCGTGCTCAGACCGAAGCGGGCTTGGCCGGACTGACGGCCGGGCAGGTGGCTGGAATGGTGATCGCCTATGAGCCGGTTTGGGCTATCGGTACTGGAAAAACCGCTTCAGACGCAGACGCCCAGCAGGTAATCGGTTATATTCGCGGCCTGGTGAATCAATTATTTGGCGGTGAGGTGGCAGCACAGGTGTGCATCCAGTATGGCGGGAGTGTCAAGCCTCAAAACACCGCGAGTCTAATGGCACAGCCGGATATTGACGGTGCGCTGGTTGGTGGCGCCAGCCTGGATGTGGAAAGTTTTACTGGAATTATTAAAGCGGCCGCCGGAAATTAGGCGGCATGATCAATTTAGAAAAATTATGGATTCCTGCCCCCGGTTTCTTAAGGACCGGGGCAGGATTAACTAAAAAATTCATTGTTCAACAGTTGGACGAATGAAGATTAAATTTTTGCCGGAATAATACTTTATAACCTAATCTAAAGTCAGGTCGTCTGATGACTGACGACAAAATGTGGAGGGTCCTCATTTTGAATGAAAGTGAAAAGCCCCTGGTCTTGGTAATCATGGACGGCTGGGGCCTTAGCGCCCGCAGCGAAGGGAATGCGGTAGCACGGGCGCGAACTCCTAATATAGACAACTACTTGTCCCGTTACCCTCACTGCACTCTTTTTTGTTCCGGTGAGAAAGTTGGTCTGCCGGAAGGCCAGATGGGCAACTCGGAAGTAGGACACCTGAACATCGGTGCAGGCCGGGTGGTGTACCAGGAGTTAACCAGAATAAACCGTGCGGTTAGGGACGGGAGCTTTTTTAAAAATGAAACTCTACTAAAAGCTGTGGGGCAGGCCAAAAAACGAAATACCGCGCTTCATTTAATCGGGTTGCTTTCGGATGGCGGGGTACACAGTCACATCAACCACCTCTTTGCCTTGCTTGATCTTGCAGCGCGGAAAAACCTGAGCAGGGTTTTTATTCATGCCTTCCTGGACGGGCGGGACGTGCCACCCGCAAATGCCAAAGAATATTTTAAACTTTTGGAGCAAAAACTAAATAAACTAGGGCTTGGAGCAGTGGCAACTGTAATGGGTCGATATTACGCCATGGACAGGGACCGCCGCTGGGAGCGTGTGGAACAAGCCTACCGGGCAATGGTGCTTGGCGAGGGATTCCGGGCGGATTCGGCTTTTGATGCGATTGCCCAGGGTTACAGCAGGAAGGAAACAGATGAATTTATCCAGCCAACAGTGCTTAGACGAGATCACGATGAACCTGTAGTCAAGATCTCCAATGGCGACTCGATAATTTTCTTTAACTTTCGACCGGACCGGGCGCGTGAGCTTACCCGGGCATTTGTTGATGTTGAATTCAGTGGTTTTAGCCGCCCCGCGGACCGGCCGGAAGTGTCTTTTACCTGTATGACTCTTTATGACAAGACCATTGAGGCGCCGGTAGCCTTCCAACCTCAGTCCTTAAACAACACGCTGGGCCAAGTGCTTGGCGCCAATGGAATCGACCAGCTCAGGCTCGCTGAGACAGAGAAATACGCCCATGTCACCTTTTTCTTTAACGGGGGAGTGGAGGCACCCAACCAAGGTGAGGAAAGAATACTTGTTCCTTCACCCAAAGTAGCGACTTATGATCAGAAACCGGAAATGAGCGCATTGGAGGTTACCGATATCTTTTTGGAACAGCTTGCTCTGAATAAGTTCCAGGTAATCATTATGAACTATGCCAACGCTGATATGGTTGGTCACACCGGTGATATGGCTGCGGCGGTGCTAGCGGTGGAAACTGTAGACCGTTGCCTGGGCCAAGTGGTACCGGCAGTTTTGCAGGCAGGCGGCACGGTTTTAATTACGGCTGACCACGGCAATGCTGAAGAAATGATCGATGAGCAAGGGGAAATCTTTACCGCACACACCACGAATCTGGTACCTTTCATGATGATTAACGCTATGGAAGGTGTTGCCCTGCGAGATGGCAGTCTTGAAGATATTGCCCCGACCATGCTGCAGTTGCTGCATATTCCCAAACCCAAAGAAATGACCGGCAATTCATTAATAGAAAATGATAGTAGAATCAAATAAGGAGGAATACCTGTGTCCACCACAATTGAAGATGTTTACGCCCGCGAGATCCTTGACTCCCGCGGCAACCCAACGATTGAAGTTGAGGTGATTCTAGAAGACGGGACAATGGGGAGGGCGGCCATCCCCTCCGGGGCGTCTACCGGCGCTTATGAGGCGGTTGAATTAAGAGACGGCGATAGCAAGCGTTATAACGGCAAGGGAGTACTCAAGGCAGTTGAAAATGTCAACTCAATTATTGCTCCCGAAATAACCGGCTACGATGCTACAGACCAGGTCGGAATAGACCGGGCCATGCTGCAATTGGACGGGACACCGAACAAGGGCAAGTTGGGCGCCAATGCCATTTTGGGAGTATCAATTGCTGCGGCCAAGGCGGCCGCGGAGTCATTGGGACTACCCCTTTATCAGTACCTAGGGGGTACTAATGCTAAGGTATTGCCGGTGCCAATGATGAATATTTTAAACGGCGGCAAGCATGCTGATAATAATGTTGATATCCAAGAATTCATGATTTTACCGGTAGGCGCTACCAGCTTTGCCGAAGCGGTGCGGATGAACACTGAAATTTATCACATGCTGAAGAGTGTTCTGAAAAAGAAAGGACTTAACACTGCAGTTGGAGATGAAGGCGGCTTTGCCCCTATGCTCGGTTCGAATGAAGAAGCCATGGCAGTTATCGTCGAAGCAATTCAAATGGCCGGCTATCAACCTGGTGAGCAAATTGCTCTAGGCATTGACGCTGCTGCTACGGAGTTTTATAAGGACGGTAAATATGTTCTTGCCGCCGAGGGGAAAAGCTACACTGCCGAAGAAATGGTGGATTACTATGCCATGTTGGCCGAAAAATACCCGATCATATCAATAGAGGACGGCTTGGCCGAAGATGACTGGGACGGTTGGCATAATTTGACCGAGCGGTTGGGCGGAAAGGTTCAGATCGTTGGCGATGATCTGTTTGTGACCAATACCGAGCGTTTGAGCCAGGGGATCAAAACCGGCACAGCCAACTCTATTTTAATCAAACTTAACCAGATCGGTACTGTTACCGAGACTCTGGACTCCATCGAAATGGCCAAGCAGGCCGGCTACACGGCTGTTGTTTCCCATCGCTCCGGCGAAACCGCAGACGTAACCATCGCTGATCTAGTAGTGGCGACCAACGCCGGTCAAATTAAGAGCGGCGCCCCTTGCCGTACCGACCGGGTAGCCAAGTACAACCAGTTGATCAGAATAGAGGAACAATTGGGCCCCTTGGCAGTCTATAAGGGAAAAGATAGTTTTTACAACCTTAAATCCTAATTTTAGCTAATAGATGTGGTAAACTTGAGGTGATTCCGGGGGCAAAAACAATGCCCCCGGTGGGCATATTTGTCTTATTGTGATTGTCAGTTATTCGGCTGTATGATATAATCACCTTGGTTTTTGTATGCCCGATTCCACCCGGATGTTGCTGATTAACTATAGTTTTTGTCAGTTTTATGTGATTAATAATGTTAGTTAACTTTTTTTGTTATCATTTGAGTTACACGTGCGGCAATCTCCGGGATTTTAAAACTGAAAAGGAGGTGAAGACGTAGTGAAGACTGCAGTGACTGTCCTACATTTCATACTAGCTATTGCTCTTATTGCTGTTGTGATTCTGCAATCCGGCAGGAGCGCCGGCCTATCCGGGGCAATTGCCGGAGGTGCGGAAACATTATTTGGTAAAAAGAAGGGGATGGACGAGCTGCTGGGCAAGGTCACTATCGTGGTAGCAGTGTTATTTGCGGCTACCGCATTGGGTTTAGCTGCCTGGAAGTAAAACAGGTAGACTCAAGAAATTTTGGGAGAAGAGGAGGGTATTAAATGCAAGATATTACGCTGGCTTATTATGCCGCGGTTGCCGGGGCGATCGCCCTGCTCTTTGCACTTGCCATATTGTCAAGTGTTTTGAAAGAGTCGATGGGTACCCCTAGAATGAAGGAGATCTCTGAAGCAATCCAGGAAGGCGCTATGGCCTACCTGAACCGTCAGTATAAGACTCTAATTCCTTTTACTATTATTGTTGCTATTCTTATTGCTATAGTATTACCGCTACTCGACCCCCGGGTTCAAGGTATACCACTTACAGTGTCCTTTCTGGTCGGTGCTATTTGCTCCGCTATAGCCGGCTACATCGGTATGGCCAGCACCACCAAATCCAACGCCCGTACTGCTGAAGCAGCCCGTAGCCATGGATTGGGCAAAGCGCTAAATATCTCCTTCAAAGCCGGCGCTGTGATGGGCCTGTCTGTTGCTGGTCTGGGTCTGCTGGGTGTTTCTGCTTTATTCATTCTTTATCAAGATGCTGTGATTATCAACAGCTTTGCTTTTGGAGCATCCGCGATTGCGTTCTTCGCCCGTGTCGGTGGTGGGATCTACACTAAGGCTGCCGACGTCGGTGCCGACTTGGTTGGAAAGGTTGAAGCAGGGATCCCTGAAGATGACCCGCGCAACCCGGCTACCATAGCCGACAACGTTGGTGACAATGTGGGCGACACTGCCGGAATGGGCGCTGACTTATTTGAGTCTTATGCAGCCACTACAATTGCCGCTATGATTGTTGGTAACAGTATTTTTGGGTTAAAAGGCGCGCTTTTCCCGCTCGTGGTTGGTGCTATTGGGATTGTTGCCTCTATTATCGGCACCTTCTGTGTACGCACAAGTGAGGATGGCAACCCGCAAGCAGCGCTTAACGTAGGCCTGTGGGTTACCAACATTTTAACTGCTGCGGGTGTTTACTTCGCTGCTGTCAATACTTTTGGCTCAAAGGAAGGCCTTGGCATGTTCCTAGCTGTTACTGCCGGTCTTCTTGTTACCGTAGCTATCGGATCTATTACCGAGTACTATACTTCCAGCGCCAGGAAGCCCTGCCAGACGATCGCTGAAGCCTCTAAAACTGGCGCGGCTACAAACATTATCGCTGGCCTGGCGGTAGGTATGCAATCAGTATTTATCCCCATGGTTGTCTTTGCCGGTGCCATTTGGTTTGCTTTTTGGGCAGCCAGTTTTGTTGACCCCACACACGCCATTTACGGTATCGCTATGGCCGCGATGGGCATGCTTTCCACTGCGGGTATTGTAGTAGCTATGGACTCCTTCGGGCCTGTTGCCGACAACGCCGGCGGTATTGCTGAGATGTCCGAGCTGCCGCCTAAAGTTCGTCAAGTAACCGACAAGCTGGACGCAGTTGGCAATACTACTGCTGCGATCGCTAAAGGGTTTGCTATCGGTTCCGCTGCCCTGACCGCTCTGGCCCTTTTCCAGGCCTTTGCCGACGAGGTTACGCGCAATCCGAAACTGCAGCACCTGCTGGTGGACGGTCACCTGGTGATGAATTTGAACAACCCGAAAGTTTTAATCGGGCTTTTGATCGGCGCCGCGGTTCCTTTCATGGTCGGCGCCTCTACCATGAGTGCCGTTGGTCAGGCTGCTTTCGCTATGATTAACGAAGTGCGCCGCCAGTTCCGCGAAATCCCCGGGATCATGGAAGGAACGGGCAAGCCGGACTATGCTAGCTGTGTGAGTATCGCTACCGGCGCTGCCATCAGCAAGATGATCTTCCCTGGCCTGGTTGCGGTTGGTATGCCTATCATCGTAGGTTTTGGACTGGGTGCTCTGTCACTAGCCGGATACCTGACTGGTTTAACTGCCAGTGGTGTTTGTATGGCCCTGTTCCTGTCCAATGCAGGCGGTGCCTGGGATAACACCAAGAAGTGGATTGAAGAGGGTAACCTGGGCGGTAAGAAAATTAATGGCGAGCCCAACCCGATTCACCAAGCTGCTGTTATCGGTGACACCGTTGGTGACCCCTGTAAGGACACCTCCGGCCCGTCGATGAACCCGCTGATCAAGGTTGCTGGTACTATCTCCCTGATTATCGGTTCTGTACTATTTCACTAATAGCAGAAAAGTGCCGGTAAAACCGGCACTTTTTTTGCCTTTAACAAGCAGTTGATTTATGGTCAGAAATAATTATAAGTTTTCCTTGACATGGGGTGCACCATCGTTCACTTTTTCTTGACACCCGTAAATAAAACTAATATAATATAGTTGGTGATATATTATTGTAGTTAGTAAGTAATGTTATTTAGGGTTTGATATGAGATATGTTATTTTGTACACATAAACTACTAGCCACCTGTAACAGCTATCTATCGCCTGTACCGGTGGCGTTTAAATTCTCAGGTGAATGCAATGAATTTTAAAACAGTAACGGAAAACAGAAAGGCTAGGCATGAGTACCATATTGTGGAGACTTTTGAGGCTGGGTTAGCCTTGACTGGTACCGAAGTGAAGTCATTACGAGCCGGGCGAGCTAACCTGCAGGATAGTTTTGCCCGCGTTGATAATGCCGAGCTGTTGCTGTATAATATGCATATAAGCCCTTATGATCAGGGCAATAAGTTCAATCACGAGCCCAAGCGCACCCGTAAATTGCTGATGCACAAGGCGGAAATATGGCGTTTGCTGGGTAAGACGAGGGAAAAAGGTCTAACTCTAATTCCATTGAAGGTATATTTTAAAAGGGGTATTGCTAAAGTAGAGCTGGCACTGGCCAAAGGAAAGAAATTATACGACCGGAGAAGTGATATTGCAGCACGTGACGCCCGGAGAGAAATGGACCGGGTAATGAAGGAAAGGTCAAGGTTGCAATAAATATTAAATAGAACATTAATTAATATTAATAACTGTACTTTTAATACAAAAGATTATTATGATATTTGGGGGCGTAAAGGTTTCGACGGGGGAAGCGGTGGCAGGAGGAGCGAGCCGGGATTCCATCAGCCCGAAATACGGTGGGAAATTGATAATTGCCGATAAAGAATACGCTTTAGCTGCTTAGTTGCAGTTAACCTTCTACCCGCGTTGGGCCCGTGGCCCGGGCTAGGAGGTCATTAAACGGGCTGGCTTGAGCCCAATTCTCGGAGGGTTTAAGTAAGAATTATCGAGATAGTTCCAACGGAGCTTGGCTGTAAGCGCCCGCGGAGCAAAATCTAAACTACAGCCTGCGCTCGGAGAATCTCCTGTGGTCGGTCTTCCGGACGGTGGGTTCGATTCCCCCCGCCTCCACCAAATATTCTACCATCTATTGATAAAATGAATTTTATCGGCGGGTGGTTTTTATATTGCCTGAAAAGCCAGTAATAAAGCTGTTCCTGCGTTTTAGCGGAGCGGCTTTTGTTGTTACTATCTGCTTGCTATCATCTTAGTTTAAAGCGTCGGGCTATTGTCAGCATTATATAAAACATTCGAAACCAAGGTCCATATGCCAGGGAAGTGAATAGAGAAACCACATCTTCTTTCATCATTAAGCCAATTGTCTTAGGTGCAAGAGCCCAACATTGCTGAAATAGTTAGCTAGTACTGTATTTTATATAAGCCGAATGATAATATGTAGTTACTAAGCCACGTTTTATAATAACCCGTTATCCCGTGGGAGGTAGCAATTATAATAGCAAAATTAATTAAAAAGTACTTATTGATAAGTGCAGGCTCACTATCTCTTGCGTTGGCAATCGTTGGAGTGTTCATGCCTGTGCTGCCTACCACACCGTTATTATTGCTAGCTTCATTTTGCTATATTCGCAGCTCAAACCGTATGTATAATTGGTTGATCAATCATAAGATTCTTGGCGCCTATATACACAATTACGTGACTCATCGAGCTGTCAAACGGAGCATAAAAATTGGTGCGTTGATATTCTTATGGCTTACACTTGCGATTTCAATTTTAATTATATCAAATTTGCATATAAGATTATTTCTTTTCATAGTTGGGGTCGGAGTTAGTATCCATTTGTTGACTTTAAAGACCCTAAAAGAAGACGAACATTAGACTCATATCACGCTACAAAAAGCCAATTATGAAGCGACAGGCTGTCTGCCAGACCTGCCGCATTTTGTTTAACCCATTACTTATTGATCATTTTATCTTTATCGTTATTGCAGGTAATCCGCCAAAAGAGCCTTAGGATTCTCCTGACGGTCCAACTAAACCAAAAAACTGCTGGCCGGTGCAGGCGAAACCTCCCGGTGTGCTACACTGTGAGCCACCGAATTGAAAGGGACCGCAGCCAAAGGTGAACGGTCCGCAAGGCTGCCCAAACTGGAAGGGGCCACAGCCAAAGGTGAAAGGCCCGCAGGGTTGCCCAAACTGGAAGGGACCACAGCCAAAAATGAAAGGCCTGCAAGGCTGCCCAAACTGGAAGGAGCCACAGAAGAATAACGGGCAGCCACCGCCGGAGGGAGAGCCAGGCACGTAATTACCCGGGCAGGCGAATGAAAACGTACAAGTATCCGGTGGCCTGCAGATATAGCGCTGACTGCATGTGAAAGCAGGGAAACCAGTGCAGGCAATTTCTGACTTGATCTCATCCCTCAACTTCCGGGTGAGAACCTCCATATTTTCTTCAGTAAGGGAGCGCATGACGGGTTCCCAAATAATTTGGATGTTGCAGATCGGGATTATCCCAACTCCATCACTAGTTTCAAAGCGTATAAAATCCTGGTCTACAACCGTTACCCTACCCGGGAACATTCTTCCATTGGTTAGCTCAAGAATAATTTTCTTACCTTGATGGGCTTCTAACTGCTCTTGCAATTTAAATCACCACTCCTTTTAGTGGGTATTTTATCCTACTATGTTAGGTTATGTGATCATGATTTGCTTTGTTAATATTCAGGCCGGTAGTTCTGCCATAAAAATGTTGCTCTCTCAAGTAAACGGTATGGGTGAGAAGTGCTAACTACTAACTTATGCTCACCAGGCAAAGAAGTATCGAGACGGAAGAATCTAGGGGACAATTAACAGCTAGGGCGGTGTCCAGACCACTTATTAATGTATAAATTTATAATAAGCAGCTAAACTAACGAATGATATTTATAATTTACGAGGAAGATAAGATAGTAGTAGCTGATGAGGAGATAAACTGAGTATATGTTACTGGGGATTATACGCACAATAATTTTATTTGTTGTAGTAGTTGTTGGCTTGAGGTTAATGGGCAAAAGGCAGATTGGCCAACTCCAGCCCTACGAGATGGTAATCATCATTATGCTTTCAGCTATAGCGGCTGTTCCAATGGGGAATACGGGAATACCGCTGGTTAGTGGTCTTTTCCCAATTTTGACTTTGATCGTGATCCAAGTTGCGCTGTCGTATATCTCTTTAAAAAGCGAGACTGCTAGAGGGATAATCTGCGGCACCCCCAGTGTGCTAATTAAAAACGGAAAAATTATTGAGCAAGAGCTGGCCCGGCAACGTTATGACATCAACGATTTACTAGAACAGCTTCGGGCTAAAGACATGTACAATATTGCTGATGTGGAGTTTGCCATATTAGAAAACAGCGGTCAATTAAGTATTATTTCGAAATCACAGAAAAGACCCCTAGTACCGGCGGATATAAATTTACCAACAACGTATGAAGGCTTACCGGTAACCCTGATTATTGACGGTTATGTATTTCATAAAAATCTAGCCATCATTAACCTTGATTCTGACTGGTTAGCAGCGGAATTGAAGAAATTTGGTGTTAACAGCTTCCAGGAAGTGCTTTTTGCTAGTCTCGACACCGAAGGGAAGTTATTTTATCAGGTTAAATCAAAAGCGGTATAAGCATTTCACAAAGGAGTTTAAACTGTGAGACAGCTATTAGCCCTTCTGAGCTTATTTGCGGCAGTTGTAGCCTTGGGTTTGTGGACAAATCATCTATTGCAATCTTCTGCCGACGAAATAATTCAGCATATTGAACAAATAGAAGATGTCCTGGAAAAAAACCAATGGGATTACGCAAGCGAGCAGGTTGCTGAATTAGAAAAAGTATGGAAGCAAAAAGCAAAATGGTGGCCCATCATTCTGGATCATCAGGAGATTGATAACATTGAATTTTCCACAGCCAGGTTCAAGGAGTATATAGCAAAAAAAGATGCTGCGCTCTCCTGGGGACAATTAACTGAGCTAAAGATGATGATTGAACATATCCCGGAAAAGGAAGCTATCACACTTGAAAATATACTATAATAACCACATATCATCCAGTCTTATTCCGATTGATCCCTTCCAAAATTATATCGGAAAACCGTTTTCACGCTTAATTCGTCTATATTAACGTAAGGGTTTTTGACCGGTTGAAAATGTTGATTATTACGAGTACCTGTAATATACTGGTAATGACGCCAAGAAACAATACCGGAGAATATATGCTTAATCTGAGGTACAAAGAGATTCATAGAATAAGCGTCAAATCGGAAATACCCGGAACGGAATTGAAACTGGTAGTTCAGAATTAAATTACATTCAGGTTATTCTGATGGGCTTAAGCCGCAATAGCTGCTAATTAATTGGTTATTGACACATATTACCCCTATAGGGTAATATGTTATTAGCGTACCAAACGATTGTTGGTTGAATAGAGGTTTATTATATGGCTACAACATCTGGAGAACGCTATGCCGAAATTATTGATATGGCAATAAAACTATTTCGCAAAAAGAATTATCATGGTACGTCAATGCAAGATATTGCCGAAGCAGTTGGGCTTTACCGTGGTAGCCTTTACCATTACATTAACAGTAAAGAAGAAATACTTTACCGTATCGTTGAGAGGCCGGTGTCAAAAGGTTTTGAATCGCTTAAAAAGATACAAGAAGAAAACTCCCCGCCTGCACAAAAATTGCGCCGGGCTATAGAATATCATGTCCGGCATTCAATGGAACACCAGGCTGAGTTAGCCATAATGCTTGAAGATACCAAGCACTTATCGGGAAAAGGTCAAAATCGGATACGCGAAGCGCAGAAGAAATATGAAGGAACTTTTCTAAGCATAATTAAAGAGGGTATTCAAAAGGGAGATTTTAAAAAATTAGATCCCAAAATAATAACTTTTGCTATTTTTGGTATGACCAACTGGATGTACAGGTGGTATGATGTTGATGGCATATTGTCAGCTGACGAGGTTGCTGAGTGTTTTCTTGATATGATTCTAAACGGGCTTTTAACTAAATAAGAACAGCTCAAATAGGTGTAGAGTTAGTAACTTTACAATTATTAGACAATTCTCGCAATATTATATAGTTTATGAATTCAAAATATTAAAAAACATTAAGTCTACCCAACTCAACTATTCTAAAATGTGTTGAGTAAAAGGTATTAAAGGTACTTGTCTCTACAGTTGTTTGACAATTTTGTAAATAATATATATTTTATATATTCAGTTTAATAAAATTTAGTGCTAAGAGGTGCTTAAGTTAATTTAATCAATCGTTCGTTGTACCTTTAAGTTGTGGCGTGCTCCTGTTACTAATGGTTGATGATCAAACGAACGGGAGAGGTTATTATGATTAGTCAAACAAATAATGAAAATAGTTCAAGTACAGCAAATAACGATTTAAATATTGGTAGCTTAGCAATTGATAATTTGTGCCGGATGATAAGAGCTAGCAAGATTTCCAGAGAAATTTTAAACAAAGAAGAAATACAAGGCATGAATCTCTTGGAAGTAATAAATAATGAATTTAAGGAGCTAAATTCAATTTTCCAGGATTCTTACGATGGTATTAGTATAGTAAACATGAATGGCTTAGTAACACGTGTGAATAAGGCTTTCGAAAGGATAACCGGTTTAAAAACTGAAAAAGTGCTAGGTGTTAATCTGTATAATGTGAAGAAAAAAGGTCACTGTTTTGACCCGGCATTGGCGCTAAAAGTTTTGGAAACAGGTAAGCCGGTAACCATCCTGCAAAAATCCTTTAATGGAAAGGATATAATGGCAATTGGCAATCCGGTTTTTAATGATAGAGGCGAAGTAATCAGGGTTATAATCAACTTTAGGGATGTTACCCAATTGAGGCAACTTGAAGAGAAACTCAGGAAAACTCAGGAACTAAATACCCATTATTACCTGTTTGAGATGGAAAACTTAAGGAAAAAGTATACTAAAGAGCATTGTATTATTGTAAAAAGCAAAGAGATGGAAAAAATCATAGAATTAGCCACAAGAGTATCTATAGTAGAAAGTCCTGTTCTCATTCAGGGAGAGTCTGGGGTTGGCAAGGAAATAGTTGCAAATTTGTTGCACAACTTAAACCCAAAAAGAAAAAAACATCCAATGATCAGAGTTAACTGCGGCGCAATTCCTCAAGAATTAATGGAAAGCGAATTTTTTGGTTATGAGTCCGGTGCTTTTACAGGAGCAAGCCGGTTGGGAAAACCGGGTTTCTTTGAATTGGCAAACAAAGGTACAATCTTCCTCGATGAAATAGGCGAACTCCCACTGGGGTTACAGGTCAAACTTTTGCGTGTCCTACAGGGGAAAGAAGTTACCAGGGTTGGTGGGGTTAAAACGATTAAAGTTGATGTCCGGATATTGGCTGCAACTAACAGGAACTTGGAGTCGATGATCATAGAAAATACCTTCCGGGAGGACCTTTTTTATCGTATTAATGTTATTCCCATCAGGATTCCTCCCCTGCGTGAGCGCAGGGAGGAAATCGCTCCTTTGCTTTTCCACTTTCTTGATATTTATAACAAAAAATACGACTTAAAAAAAAGTTTATCTGATGGTGTGGTTGATTGCCTGACAAAGTATGACTGGCCGGGAAATGTCAGAGAACTTATCAATTTAATCGAAAGACTCGTTGTTACTACCGACATCCAACAAATTAGTTTGGAAGATCTCCCTCAAAAGTATTGTATTGAAAAAAACAACAACTTATGTAGATTTGAACAGACGAACTTGACGTTAGCCGTTGAGGAACTGGAAAAGCATTTGGTAGCCCAAGCGCTTCAATTACATAAAAGTACTTACAAGGCAGCTAAGGTACTGGGGGTTAGTCAAAGTAAGGTTATGCGAATGACTAAAAAATATAAACTCAAATTACCTAGGGGGAAAAATTAATGTTTATACGTTGGAAAGGAAGCCCATAAGCCTATCTTTAGGAGCGTGATGACGCCGGCGTTAGCCGCACAGTGTTCATGCAGGTAACTAAATAAGTTGAAACCAGTTTAAATAAGTTGAAATTGAATCATTGTTACTATTTAGCGACCCCTTCAAATATTGGATTCTTTGAATAAACTTGCTAAATTAATTCATTAATGACTCAAAGAAAACATGTCTACAGAGATTTTACCGGGTATTTAACTAGAGGCACATATTTTGCATTAATATTAGGAATAGAAGAAAATTATAAACTAAAGCAAAAAGGTTTCTTAAGTAAAAAGATATTCGACATAGACCGTCTAATAATTAGACTATTTGCAATATTTTCAATCATCAGAGGTTCAATAGAGAGTCTGCCTGGACGAGCCCTTCAGGCTGTGCTCTATAAGGGGTTAGACTGTTGGGCAAATGAGTTTTTTAATTTGTTGTATGGTCAAATAGTTAAGCAGTTAAACGAGGTGATGTTAAATGAATCGTTAGATCCCAGAGTGATAGATATAAGAAGGGTTTGATTAAGCATCATACGGGGAGTTAAGAAGTAGGATTGAGGAATAACTCTCCGGCGGCAACGAACTGGGAGTTGTCCGCAGTGCAACAAAAGGGAATACAACCGGCTAAAACCTGAAACAAATTAGCTATCCTGGGA
>JAQVOX010000133.1 GCA_028702435.1 Desulfotomaculaceae bacterium
CCAAGGGTGCCGGGTTTTCAAATTTTGAAATACCTGGAGTTCATTATCCGGGCAGTATTAATTTCGCTCCGGCTGCGAGTTGACATTTGCCATGCCCACGATCTCAACGCTCTGGTTCCGGCCTATATTGCCGCACGGCTATTGAAAGCATATTTAATCTATGACAGTCATGAGCTGGCGACGCAGCGGAACATCCCGCGACGCAGGCTTTGGGGAGAGATGACTCTTTGGCGCTGCCTGGAAAAGTTTTTGATCCGGAAAGCACACCTGGTGATTACGGTCAGCCCGGAAATAGCTGCCGAACTAGCGCGTTTGTACGGTATCGACCCGCCGCAGGTAATTATGAATTGCCCGCCCTACGAAGAAGTACCGCGGAATAATATTTTGCGCGATCATTTTGGTATTGACCGGGCGGATATTATTGTTATCTATCAGGGTGTGTTTGCTCCTAACCGCGGGCTTGAGGTACTGATCGAGTCTCTCCTGCATCTGGCCGATAAATACAAACTGGTATTATTAGGGCCGCATAATACTTATAAGGAGTCTCTCAAGGGCTTGGCCGATAAGTTAAATGTTCTGCAACGGGTGTACTGGCACGAGGGGGTGCCGGTGGATGATGTGGTAAAGTACGTGGCTTCTGCCGACATAGGCACTTTTTTAAGTAACCCCGCCATAAAAAGCCACCGCCTGGGGTTACCCAACAAATTGTTTGAATGCATGGTGGCAGGCACACCTATCGTCGTAGGGACCATTTGCAGGGAACTGGTTATGGAGCTTGAAGTGGGGGTTGCCTGTGATCAGAGCGATTCGCTGTCACTGGCCGCTGCAATCAACAAGCTCTACTCAGACCGGGAGCTCTATGATCGGGCGCAAATTAATGCTAAAAAATGGGCCCGGCAGGAATACAACTGGCAGGTGCAGGGGGAGAAACTGGTTGCGCTGTATGGCAATATGTTACAGCACCGTTTGCGATACACCAACGTAAGTTAGATTATTGACTGACCAGTTAATAAGGGGTGGAATAGGTGTTTCAAAGGATATTAGTGCTGGCTCCCCACACGGATGACGGTGAATTTGGTTGCGGGGCTACTATAGCCAAGATGATCGGGGAAGGTAAAGAAGTCTACTATGTGGCTTTTTCCGCGGCAGAAAAGTCTGTTCCTCCCACCTGGGATAGAGATGTATTAAGGCGGGAAGTTAAAAAGGCTACCGCGGTTTTGGGCATAAAGCCCGGCTGCTTAATTTTAGATAATTTTCCGGTGCGGGATTTTCCTGCTCTGCGCCAGGATATTTTGGAAAAAATGATCAAATTACGCCAGGAAATAAAACCTGATTTGGTCCTTGTACCGTCAATGTACGATTTGCACCAGGATCATTTGACAGTAGCCCGGGAGGGGATCAGGGCCTTTAAAAATATAAGTATCCTTGGTTACGAAATACCATGGAATAATCTTAGCTTCAGCACCAATTGCTTTATAGTCCTCAATGAGGAACAGGTGCAAAAAAAGGTGGATGCTTTAAAATGTTATGAATCCCAGGCGTTCCGGCCGTATGCCAGCGAGGATTTTATCTGGAGCCTGGCCCGTACCCGCGGTACACAGGCCAACGTGGTTTACGCTGAAGTATTTGATACCATCAGGCTTTATATATCGTAGTGTATTGATGAGCGGGGTTTAGTCAGGTATGGGGAATTTAGGTCTGCGTAAATTATTCGTAAATATCGGCGGCACGATGCTGCGCCAAATTGTCGCCGCTTTAATGGGTGTTGGCCTGGCAGTCTTATTGGCGCGCACTTTGGGGCCGCAAGGCAATGGTACCTATGCCATGACCATCTTGCTCCCGACGTTGCTGGCCAACCTGCTTAACCTGGGTATCCCTTCAGCAAATGCTTATTATATTGGCCGGGGCAATATTTCGGTACAAAGCGCATTTTATACAAATATTAGACTTTGGTGTATTTTAAGTGTCCTTGGCGCATCGCTGGCTCTTCTGGTGATTAAGGTTAGCGGTGCGTCGCTTTTCCCAGGTGTGCCAGGAATTCTTTTAGTGGCGGCACTATTTTTATTTCCCCTGGAGCTGCTACAATTTTTTTTAAAAAGTTTGTTGCAAGGGGCACAGGATTTTCGCCGGTTTAACTTGGTTTCACTGGTGACGCCGGCCGGCACGTTAATTTTTGCTATAGTTGCAGTGCAGATTTTTGATCTGGGTGTGCAGGGGGCGCTCTTGTCCTTTGGCCTGGGTTATCTTTTGGGGTTGTTATTTACATTAGGTGCTGTCCGGACACACTTTTACGCGACTGAGCAGGTTAAGCCGGGCTCAAGTTATGTAAAACAATGCCTGGGTTATGGCTGGAAGGCTCATTTGAGTAATATTCTTACTTTTATCAACTATAGAGCTGATCTTTACCTGGTTAATCTACTGCTCAATCCAATTGCCACAGGCATTTATGTCATTGCCATACAACTTGCGGAGCGGTTATGGATGTTATCGCAGGCAGTAAGTACGGTAATCCTGCCCCGGTTATCCGAGTTAGACCATGATGAGGATAGCCGGAAGCGCTTAACACCTATTGTAGCACGATGGGTTTTCCTGGTGACGGTTATCGTGGCAGGCATTGTTGCCTTATTGATTAACCCCCTGATAAAAATCCTCTTTGGTGCACAATATTTGCCTGCGGCTGGAGCTTTTATGTGGCTTTTACCCGGTATGGTGTTATTCAGTTTTTCAAGGGTTATAGCCAATGATTTAGCTGCACGGGGCAGGCCTGAGCTTAATATGTACACAGCTTTGCTGATTGTGATCGTAAATGTCCTGGCTAATATGTTGTTAATTCCTAAAATGGGCATTAAAGGTGCAGCCCTTGCCACAACCATTGCTTATTCCTGCAATGCTGTAGTAAATTTGTTTTTATTTAAGCGTATCAGCGGCAATAAGTGGTGGGAAGCTGTTTTATTTAATCGCAGTGATTTAAAACTATTGCAAAGCGGGATGCGCCTGTTAAGTAATTTTGGTAACCAGAAACAGTATATTAGGAAAATAAACAAAGTCACATATAAAATTTTAAAAAGATTTATTGATCTTGTACTGGCACTGCTATTAGTAGTTACCCTTTTCCCGGTGATGTTATTAATCAGCCTGGCCATTAAGATTGAAAGTGGATCGCCGGTAATTTTTATCCAACAGCGGGCCGGCTTAAATGGCAGACCCTTTAAGATTTTTAAGTTTCGAACGATGTTGGCGGGCACTTTAAATGGTGACCAGAAAATCGGTGACGAGAAAAAAAGGATTACCCGGCTGGGCAGATTTTTAAGATCGACAAGTTTAGATGAATTGCCTCAGCTATTTAACGTGCTTAAGGGTGAAATGAGCCTGGTCGGTCCGCGGCCGACGTTATTATATCAGGTGGAAAGGTATAATAGCCGGCAAAGGAAGCGCCTGGAGGCGCGCCCGGGGATGACGGGTTGGGCCCAGGTAAATAAAGGCGAGCATTTTACCTGGGAAAAGCGCATAGTGATGGACCTGTGGTACCTTGAGCATCAATCACTGGCGCTGGATTTAAAAATATTATGGCAAACAGCAGGTGTTATTTTTAAAAGACGCGTAGCCTGGGTGGAGCAGTCCCAGGATCCCCTTGCCGGGAACGCGGGTGAGCATGAGCACGAAGCCGGGGAGGATGGAAAATGAAAAAACTGGTGGTGGTAGGCGCCGGGGGATTTGGCCGGGAAGTTGTACAGCTGGCTGTACACCAGAATCAGGCCCGGCCGGTTTGGGATATACTTGGCTTTGTGGATGACAACCGGGATTTGCAGGGTAAACGGCTAAATGGGTTTCCCGTTTTGGGCGGCCTGGACTGGCTGGCAGATAATGCGGACGATAAATACGCGATTTTGGCCCTTGGCGAACCGGAACTAAAAAAAAAGGCTGCAGAGCGTCTGCAAAAATCACTAATACAGTACGCCACCTTAATTCACCCGACGGCTGTCATTGGTGATTTCGTGAACATCGGTCCGGGGACCATTATAGCTGCCGGGGTGATATTGACGGTTAACGTAAATACCGGTAAACATGTGATCATCAATGTCAACAGTGTTATCGGCCATGATGTGTCACTGGGGGATTATGTAACCATCGCCCCCGATGTCAATGTTATGGGTGCAGCAACCATCGGGCAAGGATGCTATGTGGCCGCCGGGGTTACCATCAGGGATGAAGTTACCGTTGGGCCGCACACAATCATTGGCCTGGGGGCCGTGGTGACAGGCGACCTGCCCGGTGCTGTTGTCGCCCTGGGCTGTCCGGCCAAAGTGGTGCGGGAAAATAAATCAAAAAAAGTATTTAAATAATTAACTGGTGGTTTGCTATGAATGAATTAAAGGTTTCACCTTATCGACCGGGTGATGAGCATGAAATAATCAAGCTGTTTAAGCTGGTATACGGCAGGGATATGTCCATGAGTTACTGGCGCTGGCGGTTTACTGACAATCCCGCCGGCAGTCACATGATCGACTTGTGCTGGAATGGCTCCATCCTGGCAGGGCATTATGCCGTTTCCCCGGTCGTAATGAGCATCGGGGGAAAGGAATATTTGACCGCCCTTTCCATGACTACAATGACTCATCCTGATTACCGTAAAAGGGGTATATTTACCATCCTGGCCCGATCCCTCTACAGACGTTTGCAGGACCAGGGTGTGGCGTTGGTTTGGGGCTTTCCAAATAACAATTCATATCATGGATTCATGAGTAAACTAGACTGGTTTCCCTTGGTCCAGGTGCCCAAACTAGTCATAAGCGATTTAAGGTTTACAGATATGGTTACAGGCCATAAAAATACAGGGATTATTGAAGTAAAGCAAATCGATGAACGGTTTGATCAATTGTGGCAAAGCCTTGACCGTAGCGGTATAAATTTGGTGGTACGGAGCAGT
>JAQVOX010000134.1 GCA_028702435.1 Desulfotomaculaceae bacterium
TACTGTTTGAGGTAGTTTGCCCATAAATATAAAAACAATGCAGAATACTGGAAATATCGTATTTTTATCATTTCCTTCTTGCCGGCTTAAGGGCGTAATAGGCAATGAAGAGGAGCAATAAGCCCACTAGGATACCCGCTGAGCCGGATAGCAAATTTACTAGGCCGCCGCCAAAGGCTGCCCCAAAATCCCGGCCTGCCTGGTAAGCGCTTTGTTTGGCAGTTTGTACCGTCTGTTGACCGCAAAAAAAAGGTAGTAGCCGGGAGGCCGGTGGGATAGCCAGGCATTCCAATGCGGCTATTAGGCATGCTCTAGACCAAATTATTCCGGGGGTTTTTGCCCTTTGGTAAAACAGCAGGCTGAATACCGCCCAGCTAATCATCAAGACAAGAAGGAAGGCTTTAGGAATTACGAGATAAACCAGCAGACATAATAAAAGGCTTGAGATTAAACCGGCTGCGATAGCTGAAATCACTTTCATTAAGGTTTACTCCTTTTTTTTTACAGGTATTATCAGGTATATGTTCGAATGTCTCCGGGTATTTCTTCGTTTTTCATAAAAAAACACACGTTTTAACGTGTGTAGCTCACTGAAAATATTTCATTTGGTTTCCTCTCTATGAGGTGCGCATCTTGATAATTATGGTCTTCTCCTGCGGGGGGGCTTGTTTTGAAAATATAGGACAGTAACCACACCGATTAGAAAACTCAGGATAAGAAGTGAGCCGAAGATTATAATCAAAGTAGTTCCGTCCTTTCAGAGGTCATTTACCTAATATTATATCACATATTATGGAAGATAAAAGTTAAAAATGAATATAGAATAACTTGACAACTATAAAATTCTAGCTTATACTAAGGTTAGTGAAGGTCAGTAAAGGTCAGTGTTGATCTGTTCGATAATTGTTAGGTCGGAAATGTTTGCTCAACGAGGGAATTGCCCCTCGCCTTTTTATAAGTATTAGTTTTTTTATCAGGAATAATAGCTGGAGTAAAATGGAATCGTATAAGGGGGATGAACAGGCATGCAGTATAAAGATTATTATAAAGTGCTTGGTGTAGAGAAAACTGCTGACGCTAAAGCCATTAAGAAAGCTTACCGTGGATTGGCGCGCCGCTATCATCCGGACGCCAATCCCGGCGACAAGCAATCGGAAGAACGCTTTAAAGAAATCAGTGAAGCCTATGAAGTTTTAAGTGATCCGGAAAAAAGGAAGAAATACGATGAAATCGGTTCTGCGGTAGGATCCGACTGGCAGAATTTTGACTGGGGCAAGTACCGACAGCACGGTGGTCAGTGGCGTGAGGCCGGACCGGGTGGGGTTCGGTTTCATTATGAGAGTCCGGGCTACGGGGGTTTTAGCGACTTTTTTAGGACCTTTTTTGGCGATATGGACCCGTTTACAGACTCGGACCTATACTGGGAAAGGCGGGGCCAAACTAGGGGCGGCCGGGACACGGAAGCGCTTTTGGAACTCAGCCTTGAGGAGGCCTATGCCGGTGTCGAAAAGGAATTTCTGGTAGATGGGCGGCATTTAAAGGTAAAAATTCCAGCCGGTGTGAGAGATGGCTACAAAGTGCGGGTACCGCAGCAGGGCGCAAACGGCAAAGGGGGCAGCCTGCCTGGTGATCTTTACCTGGCCGTAAGTTTGCAGCCTCATCCATTGTACAATATTAATGGAAAAGACCTATCGTGTGAAATACCGGTTACGGCAGCGGAGGCTGTCTTGGGCGGGGAGGTGGATATTCCTGCTTTGAAAGGAACAGTTACCTTGAAAATTCCGCCGCGGACGCAGGCCGGCAGGGTTTTCCGCCTGCGCGGTATGGGAATGCCTGACCCGGGCGGGGGGAGTGCCGGTAACCTAATGATAAAAGTTAAGGTGGTAATACCTGATACTATAACCCGGCAAGAAGAAAATTTATATCAAAAACTGGCCCAGTTAAATAAAGAAAATCCACGCGCTCAACTGGCTAAGTTAATAAAAAAACCAGGAAGGAGGGGTTAAAAATATGCGTATGGACAAACTCACTTTAAAGACCCAGGAAGCTTTTGAGGTAGCTCAACGTCTGATGGCGCAATATAGCCACCAGCAGATGGAGGAAGAGCATCTGCTACTTGGTTTGCTAGACCAGGAAGAAGGAGTCGTTCCTCAAATATTACAAAGACTGGAGATAGATGTGGCCAGGCTGAGCGCGCAGGTTCAGTCAGCTGTTGAGCGCTTGCCCAAGGTGCAAGGCGCCGGGGGCATGTATGTTGCTCAGGGGCTTTCAGAAGCGGTTGAATTAGCCTGGAAGGAAGCCGAGCGGATGAAAGACGAGTATCTGAGCACCGAGCACTTATTGCTGGGGATGGTTGCCAGGCGTAAGGGCGAAGCAGGTAGAATCTTAAGCCGGGCCGGGGTAACTTCGGACCGGGTTTATAAAATCCTGGTAGATATCCGCGGTACCCAGCGGGTGACTGACCAGAATCCGGAGGATAAATACCAGTCGCTGGCCCGCTTTACCCATGATCTTACCGATATGGCTCGCAAGGGTAAACTGGACCCGGTGATCGGCAGGGATGAGGAAATTCGCCGGGTGGTTCAGGTGCTTTCCCGGCGCACCAAAAACAACCCGGTCTTAATCGGTGAGCCCGGGGTCGGCAAGACCGCCATCGTGGAGGGACTGGCCCAGCGCATGCTTAGCGGGGACGTTCCGGAGAGCCTGAAAAACAAGCGGCTACTAGCTTTGGATATCGGGGCTATGATTGCCGGGGCAAAATACCGGGGAGAATTTGAGGACCGGCTAAAGTCAGTGCTCAAAGAAATTAATGAAGCAAACGGCGAAATAGTCTTGTTTATCGACGAACTGCATACCCTGGTCGGAGCAGGCGCCGCTGAGGGCGCGGTCGACGCCGCCAATATGTTAAAGCCGGCACTGGCCAGAGGCGAACTGCGCTGTGTTGGCGCCACAACTATTGATGAGTACCGCAAGTATATTGAAAAAGACGCCGCCCTAGAGCGCCGGTTCCAACAGGTCTATGTAGGAGAACCCGGGGTGGAGGACACCATCGCTATATTACGCGGGCTAAAAGAAAAATACGAGGTGCACCACGGGGTGCGGGTGAAGGACGCTGCCCTAGTGGCTGCCGCAACCCTGTCACACCGTTACATTTCCGATCGCTTTCTGCCGGATAAAGCTATCGACCTGATTGACGAGGCGGCCTCCCGCCTGCGGATTGAGATCGATAGCATGCCTACGGAGATTGACGAGATCGACCGCCGGGTCAGACAGCTGGAAATTGAAAAGCAGGCTTTGTCCAAAGAGCGGGATAAGGCAAGCATGGAGCGGTTGGCCAGGATGGAGGATGAACTCCAGGGCCTGCAGGGCAAAATGGCGGAATTAAAGGAGCACTGGCACAAGGAAAAAGAGCTAATCCAAAGCATTCGGGAGATTAAGAGTAAGATCGAGGAGATCAAGCTGGAGGAGCAGGCGGCGGAGCGAGACGGTAACCTGGGCAAGGTGGCTGAACTGCGCTACGGTATTATGCCCGGTCTTAACCAGCGCCTGCAGCAGAATAATGAGAAATTGGCCGACTTGCAATCAGCTCATAAAATGTTGAAAGAAGAAGTGGACGAAGAAGACATTGCTGAAGTGGTGGCCAAGTGGACAGGGATCCCGGTTTCCCGCATGCTGGAAGGCGAAATCCAGAAGTTGCTGAAAATGGAAGAGCATATCCGGAAGCGGGTGGTCGGCCAGGAACGGGCGGTGAAGGTGGTGTCGGATGCTATTCGCCGGGCCAGGGCCGGTGTTTCCGACCCGGATCAGCCAATGGGCTCTTTTATATTCCTCGGACCCACGGGAGTAGGCAAGACCGAACTGGCCCGCGCACTCGCCCAGCTCTTGTTTAACGACGAGCGGGCTATGCTGCGCTTCGATATGAGTGAATACATGGAAAAGCATACGGTATCGCGGCTGATCGGCGCTCCCCCGGGATACATCGGCTACGACGAGGGCGGCCAGTTGACCGAGGCAGTGCGGCGGCGTCCATACGCAGTGATCCTTTTTGATGAGATTGAGAAGGCGCACCCGGATGTATTCAATATCTTGCTGCAATTACTTGATGACGGCAGGCTAACAGATGGTCAGGGGCGGACGGTTGATTTCCGGAACACGGTGGTGATTATGACCTCCAACCTGGGTGGCCATTGGTTCAGAGAAGTTGGCGAGGGCAACAGGGCCAAACTGGAAGAGTTGGTGATGGAAGAACTTAAGGTTAGCTTCCGCCCCGAATTTTTGAACCGGGTCGACGAGGTAGTAATTTTCAACAACCTTGGTCGGAATGAAATTGCTAAAATTGTTGATATTCAGCTGGATTTGCTAAAACAGCGAATAGCCAAGCTTGGATTTTCTCTGGAGGTAACTGTGGAAGCCAGAGAGTTCCTGGCTCAAGAAGGCTTCGATCCGGTGTACGGCGCCAGGCCGCTCAAGCGTGCCATAAAGAAGCGCCTGGAAAACCCGCTTTCGGTATATATACTGGAAGGAAAGAGTGCTCAGGAGGACCAGGTCTTGGTCGATGTAAATCCGGACGGTGGCGGGTTGGTTTTTACAAATAGATATACTGGAGCCTGAATAAAATAAAAGATATTAACCCGGGTGGTAATATAGCTGCCCGGGTATCATTTTTTTGAATAGTTTTATCAGAGGAAGGAATAGCAAAACAGTGGGTAGAATTCTTAAATACTCCTGAAAAGGTTTGACAGTGCATTAACATTAACTTATAGTTAGTAATAGGAAAATAGCGTTATTTTATGCTTTAGTTAGGATATTAAAGAAGAATTAAAATTTAAAGACATGATACACAAAAA